>CACXFX010000020.1 GCA_902767055.1 uncultured Pseudomonadota bacterium | reverse complement strand
TCAGAAACATCATAACCAATTGCTTCTAAAAGTGCTTTTTCATCATTTTCTTCGACTTTCGAGGCATTTTTTAAGTCATACCAAACGCCCAATCCGTGCCGAGCCAAATAGCGCCAAGGAAAAGCCTTTCCCGGATCGGCTTTTCGGGTCGGCGCAATGTCCGAATGCCCTAAAATCCGCTCTTTTTTAATGTGATATTTGCGTTTTAACCGCTGACACAAACGAATCAGCGCCGAAATCTGAGCCGGCGGATAAGCCTCCTGCCCAAAACTTTTTGAACAAAGCTCAATACCGATGGAATTGTGATTGAGATTTTCTTTTCTCTGCCAAAAGCTTTTTCCCGCATGCCATGCGCGTTTGTCATCATCAACAAATTGGTAAATTTTACCATTTTCATCAATCAAATAATGGCTGCTTACCTGATGCAAATGAAAACTTTCGATTGCCCCTTTAACATCGTGGGCCAAACAATGGATTACAATCATATCAATCTTGGCATTTCGCTCATCAAAATAAGGCAAATCGATTTGACGCATTTTATCTCTCGAGCTTTTTGTATTTTAAGCGGTGCGGTTTGACGGCATCATCGCCCAAACGGCGGCGTTTATCTTTTTCGTATTCTTCAAAATTGCCTTCAAACCACTCAACGTGACCCTCATCTTCATAGGCAAGAATATGCGTTGCCAAACGGTCTAAAAACCATCTGTCGTGCGAGGTGACCAAAACGCACCCCGGATAGGCCATAATCCCTTCTTCAAGTGAACGAAGCGTATCAACATCCAAATCATTTGTCGGCTCATCGAGCAAAATCACATTCGCACCTTTTTTGAGCATTTTGGCCAAATGCACACGATTGCGTTCACCGCCCGAAAGCTGCCCGACTTTCTTTTGCTGATCCGAACCCTTAAAATTAAACTGCCTGACATACGCGCGCGACGGCATTTGCTTTTTGCCCAAAATCATCATATCCAAACCGTCCGAAATTTCCTCCCAAACAGTCTTGTCGGCTGACAATTCGTCGCGTGTCTGATCAACATAGCCCAAATCGACGGTATCACCGATTCTGATTTCACCCGAATCCGGTTTTTCAGAGCCTGTGATCATCTTAAACAAAGTCGTTTTGCCGGCACCGTTCGGGCCGATAATACCGACAATCGCCCCCTTCGGAATCTTAAAAGATAAGTTATCGATTAAAACTCTGTTACCAAAGGATTTACTGATATTTTTCGCCTCAATGACCAAATCCCCAAGCCTTTCGGTCATCGGAATATTAATATAAGCATGGGTGATTTTATCTTTAACCGATTGCTGCAACAATTCGTCATAAGCATTGATACGTGCCTTTGATTTTGCCTGTCGCGCTTTAGGATTTTTTTGGATCCATTCCAATTCGTTGGCAAGCACACGCTGACGCGCCGATTCTTCTTTGGCCTCCTGCTCAAGACGTTTTTGCTTTTGCTCAAGCCATGAAGAATAATTACCCTCATAGGGGATACCTTGTCCGCGGTCAAGCTCTAAAATCCAGCCCGTCACATTATCTAAGAAATAGCGGTCGTGCGTAACCATCACAACCGTGCCCTTATAATCTTTCAAATGCTGTTCAAGCCAAGCGACCGATTCCGCATCCAAATGGTTTGTCGGCTCATCTAAAAGAAGCAAATCAGGCTTTGAAAGCAAAAGCCGGCAGAGCGCCACACGCCTTTTTTCACCACCCGAGAGCTTGGTCACATCGCCGTCTTTATCGGGGCACCTTAAAGCATCCATCGCAATTTCGACATTGCGTTCCAAATCCCAACCGTTACACGCATCGATTTTTTCCGATAATTCAGCCTGCTTTTCGATTAAAGCATTCATCTCATCATCTGACATCGGCTCAGAAAATTTAAGTGAAATTTCCTCAAATTCTTTTAACAAATCTCTGACTTGCCCGACCCCGTCCATGACATTTTCCATCACGGTTTTGTTCACATCGAGTTTCGGCTCTTGCTCAAGATAACCGACCTTCACGCCGTCGGCCGCCCAAGCTTCGCCGCCAAATTCTTTATCCACACCTGCCATAATTTTCAAAAGCGTTGATTTACCGGCACCGTTAACACCCAGAACACCGATTTTTGCCCCCGGTAAAAACGACAAAGTAATTCCCTTAAACAGCTCTTTTCCGCCCGGAAAAACCTTGCTTAAATTTTGCATAACAAAAACATATTGATAAGATGGCATTGCCTTTTTTCCTTAAATTAAAATATTAAAATCCGTCTTTGACCTGACGCTCGCGAAGCGCTTTTTTATACTTCGGATCATTCAAGATTTGATCATGCGCCTGTTTGTATTTTTCAATCATTTTTTCACGCGCCGCTCTATCTTTTTGATAAACAAGCGTCGGGTCATAAGCATTACGCGGCGTGACCATTTTTCCGTCCGGCATTTTGATTGTCCCGTCGCCGTACAGCACCGCCTTAAAAATTTTTTGATTGTCAAAAGCCGCCGCAATCGAGGAACAATCTGCCATATTATCTTTGATTTTTGAGATAAAAGCTTCAGCCTTGGCTTCATTATAAGCACGCATACCTTCTTCCTGCATGGCATCGGACTTTGCTTTGCTCACCATTATCGCACGGGCAAGCATCTCAAAAGTATCGTATTTTGAAGCTTCACAGGCAAGCCCCTGCCCCGACACATAACCCAAAGATTGCACTTCTTCAATATAAGTCGGCTCGGCCGCATCAACATTAAAAGCCAAAAACAAAGCCGTTAAACTTAAAACAATTTTTTTCATTTTTTTCATCCTTAAATGATTTTCATTGCTTTTGAAGATACACTTCAATAAGTAAAAAAGCAATTAAAATAAATTTTTTATTTTGCTTTTGAAAAAAAATAATATTCTTTGCACATTTGATAAAAAATATTGATTTAAAAGAAAATTCTGATTAAATAAATGACAGATTGATTAATGATAAAAAAGGAAAAAAATCAATGTTGTTTTCACTTGCTTTGCTTTTTGCTTTTTTTGCCGCCAAATCGACACTGGCCAATCCGGCATGCGCGGTATGCACCATTGCGGTCGGCGCTTCACTTGAAATCGCGCGTCATTTAGGCGTTGATGACAGCGTGGTCGGCGTTTGGGCAGGCGCATTTTTGGTTTTGCTCGGCTTTTGGACCATCAAATGGTTTGATAAAAAGAACTGGCATTTTGCATATCGTGATACGATTTTGATTGTTTTATCGGTCGCAATGATCGGCTTCATGTACCTCGGAAAACTCAGCTATCATGCCGAAGTCGTCGGGTTTATTTTTTATCTTGACCCGTTTTTGTTCAGCGTGATTATCGGCGCATTGGTCTTGATTTTATCTTCAAACTTTTATCAATGGATGAAGAAGAAAAACGGCGGACACGCGCATTTTCCGTTTGAAAAAGTCTTTGTTCCGGTTGCCGCCCTTGCCTTAACGAGTGCCTATTTTTACTACTATCCGATTTGCCAAAAAGCCGCCGAAGAATTATATACTTTCTAAAACATTTTAATAATCAACGGGATTTTCATTTCATCTTCACTGATGCCGGCATGATCGGCCGCATTAAAATGCTCCCCTGTCAGCTTAAAGCGATAACGCAAGCTTTTGTTGGTGGTCGAAATCGCAACAAAATCGCCGAGCGACGTATCGATGCATTTATGCTTTTTCCCACTGCCCAACAGGCCGCTTTTTAAGAACTCGTCTTTTGTATAAAGCTTAAAATCATTGCCGAAAGTTTTTTCAAATTCTTTTTTAAAATCGGCGATTTTTCCGTCTTTGACATAAAAAGTCACAAAACGCGCCTCCAAACAAGGCGGCATTTTGAGCATTTGATCAAGCTTCGGATAATCATTAAGATAAATTTGCTCAACATCGACAAGCCCGTGATCGGCTGAAATGATCAAAATTGTGTCTTTCAAATTTTTGCTTAAATTTTTGAGTTCATCGTCTATATTTTTCAAAACATCTTTGACTTTTTGTGATGAAACACCGTTTAAATGCGTCGTATGGTCAGGCTCCGTCCAATAAGCCGAAATGATTTTTTTCTTCCCGGAGCTCTTTGTTGCCTTCAAAATACGCCGGCACATTTGAGCAAATGTATGACACCCGTCCGCCTCAAAATCCGGAAAAATCTTAAAATAGTCAACATCTTTATTTTTTTGAACGATCATTTCATAAATTGATTTGAATTTAATCAATGTTTTCGACGGCCCGGGCGTATCCAAAGTTTTTCCCGTGTAATAGGCCACATTGTTAAAATTTTCGATAATTTGCCCATATTGAGGATAATAACACATCCACCCTATCCACCCGCTTTCAAGCGGCGTCAAACCGGAATGATACGCAATCGTTGCCGCAGCCGTCGTCGGCGGAAAAACAGAAAAAATCTCATCTTTTATATTTTGGCGCAAAAAAGAATCTTCGGGCAAATTTTTTTTTAGCAAAGAACAGCCGAGCCCGTCCAAAATCAGCAAAACAACGTTTATTTTCCCACACTCAAGCGCTTTATCCAAAAGCGGCAATGTTTGGTGAAACGGTTTGATATGAAAATGCTTCAAAATAGAGCCGCTGACGGATACAATACTTTTGTTATAATCAAAATCAAAAACGTTTTTCATATTTTGCCTTTTAAAAATTTTTCCGTCCTTTTCTTATAAAATAAAAGCATATATCTTTCACTTAAAAAAAAGTTGTTGTCCACTGTTTAAATCCTCAAATCCAAGCGTTATATTTTTATCCGCATCATTTCATTTATCAAGGAGAACATCATGAGCCGCAGAATCTGTCTGTTTGCCGGTTTTGACAAGAAAAATATCATTCAGGACTACGTTGTTTATTTGGCGCGCAAGCTTTCAAAATTCAGCGATGTTTATTATTTTGCGGACGGGCAAATCAGCGACAAAGAACTTCAAAAACTCACGCCCTACACCAAATACGCCGCATCTGCACCGCATAAGGGCTATGATTTCGGCTCTTGGCAAATTTTAATCAACCACATCGGCTGGCAAACCCTGATGACTTATGATGAAATGATTATTTGCAATGACAGCATTTACGGCCCGATGAGCAACATCGGCGACATTTTTGATTATATGGAATTGCGCGATTATGATTTTTGGGGTTTGACCGAAAATTATCACAGCAACTACCATTTGGACAGTTATTTTATGGTTTTCAAAAACGACATTTTAAAACACCCGAAATTTCACGAATTTTGGAACAACATTATCCCGAACACTTCAAAAAGCAAAACTTACGAGAGTATTTTAACCCCGTTTTTAACCGAACTCGGCTTTTCGGGCAACAGTTATATCAAAAATTATAAAAAAGAAGACCAGCTTTCTTATCCCATGCATTTGTTAAAATTCAATCGCATGCCTTTTATCAGAGTCAAAACGCTCTCAGAGCCCAAAGAAAATTTGCACGAGCCGTTTTTCCGCCTTCATTCCGAAATTAAAAAAAACAGCGATTATGACCCGACATTGATTGAAAAACACTTACACGACAACGATTCTTTTTTAGGCCTTAATGCCCCCTATTATGCCAAAAAAACCGCAAAAACCATCAAACACAAAATTAAAAATTGGCTTTTAAGATAAAAAGCCCCCCTGTCAACACATCCTTTTTTCCGTCACCCCACTTATTTGTCATCCCGGAATCGAAGATAAGCAAGCTTGTCGCGCTCCACTTGTTTCGGGATCTCAAAAAAGGGGTCCACCCTCCCGTCACCCTGTGAACGCAGTGAGGATAAGTAACTGTATTTAAAGTAAAGCAAAAAAATCTATGACTTTAGATATAGATTTATATTTTTTATTACTCATATTGAATTAAAGACGAAGCTTATTATCTTAAAAGCAAACTTTCATTTAATTTTTTTAGGTGTGTTTTTAATGAAAAAAATTCAGATTTTCTTTTTGTTTTGTGCTTTATCGGCGGCATTTATTGCCGGCTTTTTTGCCTTTTCTTTTTTGGCCGACAAAAAAGAAAAGCCCGCTCCTGAAAAACAAGTGCCATTGACACTCAACGCCGAATTATTAAAAACCCGAAACGCCGAACTGACGCAAAATTATATCGGTTATATCATTCCGATCGACGAGGTGGATATCAAACCCTTTATTTCCGGTTTTATCGAAAAAATTTTCGTTCAAGGCGGGCAAAATGTCAAAAAAGGCGATGTTTTACTTATCTTACAGCAAGATGAATATATTGCCGCTCTCAAATCTGCTCAAGCCGAAATCTTCAAAGCCGACGCAACGCTTCAAAATGCCGCGATTTATTTCGAGCGCATGCAAAACGCACAAAAATCCGTTTCAAAAACAGAAATTGATAACGCAAAAGCCTCTTATCTCTCGGCAAAAGCAAGTTTTGAAGAAGCCAAAGCAAAATACGCCGCCGCAAAAGTCAATTACGACTATACATTTATCCGTGCCCCGATTGACGGTGTCGTCGGTGAGGTTAATTTAACTCGCGGCAATTATATATCTCCGTCAGGCTCCGCACTTTTTAAGATTGTCAAATACAATCCCGTTCGCGTGGTTTTTTCCATCTCCGACAAAGAATATATGCAAGAGCTTGAAAAACCAAAACCTTTTGCAGACGAAAAACTTTTCTTAAAACTGCCGAACGGTAAAACTTTTTTTAATGAGGGCACTTTTCGCTATACGGACAACAACATTGATAAATCAACTTCTTCCATGGCCGTTTATGCCGATTTTGAAAATACTGGAAAAATCTTAACCCCAAACACTTACGTCACCGTTTTGAGTAAAAATACCCTGAAAAATGTCATTTTGGCGCCAAAAAATCTGATAACCCTCGAAAATAACGGCAATTTTGTATACCTCGTGCGCAACGGCAAATTAATCAAACAAGAGGTTGAGATTTTGGCCACATCGGGTGAAAATTTTATCTTAAAAAACACATTTGAAAAAGGGGATGCCATTGTCCTTGACAATGTCAGTGAACCTGATTTGGGCAAATCGGTTGAAGTACACCTCAAAGAACAAAAGGCTTAAAAAATATGTTTTCAAAATTTTTTATTGATCATCCGAGATTTGCCGTTGTGATATCAATTGTGATGGTATTGCTCGGTTTGCTTGCACTTTTTGTATTACCCGTTTCACAATATCCGAACATCACCCCGCCACAAATCGTGCTTAAAACGACATACCCCGGAGCCAATGCAAAAGTTTTGGTCGATACTGTTGCCGCTCCGATAGAAAACAAGGTCAACGGCGTTGAAAATATGCTTTATATGGAATCGACTTCCGATGACGGCGGCAACTATAACCTTACCGTAACTTTTGAAGTCGGTGCCAATCCGGATATGTCGCAAGTCAAAGTCCAAAACCGCTTAAGCCAAGTCACATCCGAATTGCCGGCAATCGTGAATGAACAAGGCATCGATGTAACCACCCGAAACCCCAATATTTTAGGCTTTTTGGCGCTCCGCTCTCCAAACAACTCTTATTCCTCTTTATTTTTGAGCAATTTTGCCTACGAAAACCTCAAAAATCCGCTTGCACGCGTCAAAGGTGTCGGCGACGTGACGATTTTCGGGCCCCAATATGCCATGCGCATTTGGCTCAATCCCGAAAAATTAACGGCCTTAAAATTAAATTCAAACGATGTCATTAACGCCGTCAAAACACAAAACGTACAAGCCTCGGTCGGCTCTATCGGTTCGGCACCCTCTCCAAAAACCAACTTAATGACATTGTCTTTGACGGCAAAAGGCCTTTTAAGCAGCGTCGAAGATTTTGAAAATATTATCATCGCAACAAACGAAAACGGCGGTATCGTACGCTTAAAAGATGTCGCAACCGTCGAACTCGGTGCCGACACATACGGCTTAAAATCCACTTTCAAAAATACGCCGGCCGCCATCATCGCCATCAACCAAACACCAAACTCAAATTCACTTGACATCATGAAACGTATCCGAAAACAGATTAAAGAGCTCTCAAAAAGCTTTCCGGATGATATTGTTTTAGAAGTGGCCTATGATTCAACCGAATATGTATCCGCCTCGATTGAGGGAATTGTTGAAACACTGATTATCACTTTTTCTTTGGTTGCACTTATCACATATATTTTCCTGCAAAAAATCAAAACGACATTTATCCCTTTGATTACGATACCGGTATCATTGATTGCGACATTTATCGTGATTTATATTCTCGGCTTTGAGATTAATATCTTAACCTTGTTTGCCTTTATTTTAGCCATCGGTTTGGTGGTTGACGATGCCATTATTGTTGTTGAACGGGTTGAATATTTGATGCAAAACGAAAGTTTGAATGCCTATCAGGCCTCCGTCAAAGCCATGAGCCAAATTTCAAGCGCCATTGTCGCAACGACATTTGTCTTGCTTTCGATTTTTATTCCGGTCGGTTTGATGGCCGGCATTACCGGCAAAATTTACCAACAATTTGCGGTGGCTATTTCAACAGCCGTGATTTTTTCTTCCGTCAATGCCTTAACTTTAAGTCCGGCACTTTGCGCCGTATTTTTAAAAAGCGCTCAAGCCAAAGAAAACCGGTTTTTTCACGCGTTTAACGTTTTTTTGAAAAAAAGCGAAAACCTTTATTTGAAAGCCGTGACATTTTTTTCTTCAAAACTTTTAGCCACCATTTTGGCCGTCATGCTGGCTCTCATGGCAATTTTTGTATATTTTAAGAAAACACCGACCTCTTTTTTGCCTGAAGAAGATCAAGGCATTATTTTTGCCAATATTCAACTCAAAAATACGGCATCATTAAATCAAACCCAAGCCGTTTTGGAAAATTTAAGCCAAAGAGTGCTTTCATCTCAAGGCATCGATTATGTCGTCGGTGTCGCGGGATACAGCCTCCTCGGCGGACAAGGCGAAAATGTCGCACTCGGGGTCATCGGCCTTAAAAATTGGAAAGAACGCAAAACAAAAAACCTTTCCGCATCTGCTTTAACGCAAAAATTTATCCTTGATTTTGCTGATCTTAAAAATGCGGACATCAACTTTTTTGCTCCGCCGGCCATCCCCGGAATCGGCCAGTCAAACGGTTTATCATTTGAGCTTTTGGCTTTAGACGGTTCCATCAGCGAAAATGAACTTTACCAAAAACTCAGCCTTTTAATAAAAGAACTCAATAAAGCACCTGAAATATCTTATGCGTTCAGCACATTTACGGCAGATACCCCGCATATTTTTCTTGATATAAACCGCACCAAGCTTGAATCGTATCAGGTTCCGGTATCAAACCTTTTTGAAACATTGCAAAACAATTTAGGCTCAAGATACATCAACAATATTACCTTAAACGGACAAGTCAACAAAGTTATTTTAGAGGCCGATTTTGATTACCGCCATAATCTGGAAGATGTCGAAAATTTGTACGTTAAATCTTCAAACGGCGCTCAAATCAAAATTAAAAGTTTTGCCGATATTTCAACCGAGGTCAGCCCGAAAATCATTTCGCGCTATAATTTATACAGTGCCGCCGCCATCACGGCTCAAAGCGCAGAAAACGTCGCAAGCGGTACGGCCATAGACAAAGTTACAGAGATTGCAAAAAATATCTTACCCAAAACTTATTCGATTGCATGGACGGGGCTTTCTTTGCAGGAAGTCGAAGCACGCGGTTTGGCCGGCATCTTAATTGCAATGGCACTTGTGTTTTGTTATTTGTTTTTGGTGGCGCTTTATGAAAGTTGGATGCTTGCATTTGCCGTAATGTTTTCAACCGTCTTTGCCATTTTGGGTGCCTTTATCGGCCTTCACATTATGGGCGAAAGCCTAAGCATTTACGCTCAGCTCGGATTGATTATGTTGATCGGTCTGGCGGCCAAAAACGCCATTTTGATTGTTGAATTTACAAAAAACTACCGTGAGGCGGGATTGTCCATACTGGAGGCTTCACAAAAAGGCGCGGCAGAACGTTTTCGCGCGGTCTTAATGACGGCTCTCACATTTATTTTGGGCATTTTCCCGATGCTGATTGTCAAAGGTGCCGGCGCGGCATCCCAACACGCCATCGGCACATCGGTCTTTTTTGGCATGATTGCGGCAACTTTTATCGGCATTGTTTTTATTCCCTCCCTTTTTGCCCTTTTTGAAACCTTAAAAGAAAAATCCGGCTACATTTCAAAGGAGAACAAAAATGCCTAAAATACTGTTGATGACGATTTTATTTTTAAGCGCATGCAGCGTCGGCCCTGATTACCAAAAAAAAGATGTTTTTGAAGACCGACAAATTGCCGAAAACTTAAAGCTCAAAGGTACATCGCTTAAAATTTCAAAAAAGTGGTACCGAGATTTTAATGATGAAAATCTGAACGCATTAATTGATGCCGCTTTAAGCCAAAACAGCAATATTTTAATTTCCGTTGAGAGATTAAAACAAGCCAGAACCGCAACCAAAATTGCAAAAGTTGAATACCTCCCGACCCTTGGTCTGAGCGGCGGATACGATTATGCCAAAGCCTCAAAAAACATCGGTTTGGCAGCCGACACGGATTATTTTTTAATCGGGTTTGATGCCGCTTGGGAAATTGATATTTGGGGCAAAGGCCGCCGCATAAATGAGCAAAAAAAGGCCGAATTTGAAAGCACTTATTACAGCCTGCAAAATATCAAAAACGTCATCACGGCCGAGGTCGCAAGCACTTATTTTACGCTCAAAACATTAGAAGAACAGCGCCGCATCGCACTTGAAAATTTAAAATTGCAAAATGATATTTTCAAAAATATCGAAGAAAAATATTCTGCCGGCTTGGCAACAGAAAGCGATTATCGCCAAAGCGCCTATCTTTTGGAAAAAACAAAATCACTGATTCCGAGTTTGGAGGAACAAATCGAGGCACAAAAAAACGCACTTTCCGTATTAACGGGTCAGCTAGCGCAAAGTTCTGATCAAAATATTCAAAACAACAAAAATCCGATAAACCGTGCTTTTCATTACAATATTAAAAATCTTTTTGATTTACCGGCAGATATTATCCGTACGCGACCCGACGTCAAAGCCTCTGAAAAAGCGCTTGTGGCACAAAATGCCGCCATTGGCCAAGCCGTTGCCAATCTTTATCCGAATGTCAGCATCAGTGCCCTGTTTGGCTTTCAAGCCGACAACCTCTCTCGATTACTCAATTCAAACAGCAAGGCTTACAGCTATCAGCCGTCGGCCGTTTTACCGCTTTTTGAATGGAATAAATTACAAAATACGGTTCAGCTGGAACGCGAAAAATTTCAGGAAAGCTATCAAAATTACCGCAAAACATTGCTTAGCAGCATACAAGAACTTGCAAACGCTATCACCGGCGTACAAAAAGCCTACCTTTCAAACCGCGCGCTTACCAATTCCGCATATAATATGCAATTGGCCTATCAGGCAATGAAAGAAAAATATGATAACGGCCTGATAGAATACAACACCCTTTTACAAGCTCAGCAGGATTTATTGAATGTTAAAACCGAGTTGGCCGGGTCAAACGGCAACATATACCAAAAACTGATTGCATTTTATAAAGCTACCGGCGGCGGTTATAATGATTGATTTTTTTATTTGACTTTCATCAAAATTTATGCCATTATAATAGACGGATAAGAAACAAACTTTCTTATCAAGTGTCCAAACGGGCACGGGGCTTTAACCGGCTCTATACGTAAGGCAGTGAAGGATAACACTGTTTTTTGGTGTTGTTTTTGTTTTAAACAACCCTTTATCCCCGAATATCAGCCGGGGAGCCGATGACGGATGTTCAAGGATTTTTCTCAAAGGTCGTCGGAGTCATTTCCTTACGTATGATTGGTTAACTCCCCGTCGCTCATCAAAACGCGACCTTTTTATTTGTCATCTCTTGAATCCTCCCCCTTGCGTTCAGTATGAACGCTTCCGAGGGGGGAGGCTCGGAGGGGGTGATTAACATAACATCAATATTCTTTCTCGAAAGGAAAACCTATGAAAAAACTATTCTTTATAATAAGCGCAACATTTCTGCCCTTCTCTTCTCATGCATGGGAGCCTTGCGGAATCGATGCTTATGGTCATACAGCAAATTGTGAATACCAAATCGACGCTTCAGGAACCTTGACGATTCGCGGCGTCGGAAACAACGGTAATATCGGACATTGGTATTCCAACGAACAAAGCGATTTTGTGCAACCTTGGAAAGGTAAAAATGTGAAAAATATTGTCATTGAAGATTCAATTAAAGATTTAGGTGGTCAAGCTTTTTATAATATCAAAAGTGAAAATCCGATTAAAATACCATCTTCTGTCACGTCTGTTAGTGCATACGCATTTGATGGTGTAGAAACACCTGAAGTCATTATCCCTGATTCTGTTGAGATTATAGGTGATAGCTCTTTTAAATCCGAATCTCTTCAAAAAATAACTATTCCGGATTCAGTTAAAATAATTGAGGGGTCTGCTTTTCGTTGGTCAACAAATTTAACAGATATCGTATTTCCCGAAAATTTGGAATCTATAGGAAATTTGGCTTTATCATATTGTTTAAATCTTAAAACAATTACAATCGGTGAAAACACAAATTTAGGTGCTTTATTTGAAGGATATGATTATGACGAAGATGCAACCGACATCGCAAACCTTAAAATTTACTGCACAGGCGACACGGCAAAATGCGATGCGCATTTGGCCGCCGCAGGTTATCCCGACCTAAAATCATCTAAAGCCACAACCAAAAAAATCAATGGTGTCACTTACGTTTATGATAAGAGCGGTAAACTTGTCACCTCGTCCGGTCACCGCACAGAAAAACGCATCTACACTATTGAAGAGGCAAACGCCATCGCCGGTACAAAAAACCGCATATCAATTAAATACCGCTGAAAACTTTTGATTTTATGATATTGAAAGCGGTATTTGTCATGATTATTTTCTCTTGTGTCTTTATTTTAACATTTTTTAGGAGAAAAAATTATGACAACCCAAGGTGTACGTTATCCGACTTTAGCTTTTCATACGGGCGGCGTCGGGCAGGCCAATGACGGTATTCCGCCCCAACCGTTTGAAACATTTTGCTATGACAGCGCATTGATGCAGGCTAAGATTGAAAACTTCAACGTTGTTCCGTATACATCCGTTTTGCCCAAAGAACTTTTCGGCCGTATTGTCCCCGTGGATAAAGTTGTCGATAAATTCAAACACGGCGCGGTT
>CACXFX010000019.1 GCA_902767055.1 uncultured Pseudomonadota bacterium | reverse complement strand
TTGCACCGACAAGCGTCAGTGAGGAAAGCGGCAAACGACCCCGCAAATTCTTTTCTTCGCGGATAAATTTACCGGCAGAACAAAGCGATTGTACAAAATCCATATCATCAACCAATTTTTGATCAACTTTAATGTCGCTCAAGACAGGAAAATCAGTCAAATGCACCGATTCGCCTTTGGTTAAGTTTTTATAAATGTATTCGGTTACAAACGGCATCAAAGGCGCCAAAATTTTGCTTAAATTTACCAAAACGGTATAAAGCGTGTCAAAGGCCTGATTGTCGCCCGACCAAAACCTGTCACGCGTGCGGCGAATATACCAGTTGTTCAAAACTTCCATAAAGTTTGTGGCTTCTATTGTGGCCTCCGAAACATCATATGTCGACAAGCCATGCTCAACATTATCGCGCAACACTTTAAGCTTTGATAAAATATAGTTATCAATCGCCTCACTTGAAGACGAAATTTCTTTGGCTTCATATTCTTCCGCATTGGCATACAAAACAAAGAAATAAAAAGCGTTATAAAGCGGAATGAGCGCGGCACGTGCGGCTTTAGCGATTTCCTTTCCCTCTTTATCGACAGCCAAATTACCGCCTTTTAACACCGGTGATGAAACCAAGAACCAACGCAAAGCTTCTGAGCCGATGTTTTCCAAAACTTCCATCGGATCCGGATAATTTTTCAAACGTTTGGACAGTTTTTGCCCGCCTTCGGCCATCAAAAGCCCCGTGCAGATACAGTTCTTAAACGCAGGTTTCCCCATCAAAGCCGTTGAAAGCACGGTTAATGTATAAAACCACCCTCTTGTCTGATCTATCGCTTCAACAATAAAATCTGCCGGAAAATGGCTTTCAAACCACTCTTTGTTTTCAAACGGATAATGCACCTGAGCATATGGCATCGAACCCGATTCAAACCAACAGTCAAAAACATCCGACACGCGACGCATCATTGTTTTTCCTGACGGATCATCCGGATTTTGATAAACCACGTCATCGATATAAGGCTTGTGCAAATCTTTAACGTCAAAGCCCGTCTTTTCTTTGATTTCTTCTATTGAGCCGAAAACATCAATGCGGGGGAATTCAGGATTGTCGGATTTCCAAACCGGAATCGGCGTGCCCCAAAAACGATTGCGTGAAATAGACCAGTCACGTGCACCCTCAAGCCACTTGCCGAAACGACCGTCTTTGATGTGATCCGGCACCCAATTAATCTCTTGGTTATTTTTAACCATCTCATCTTTAAAATCGGTCACTTTGACAAACCAAGATGACATTGCTTTATAAATCAACGGGGTATCGGTGCGCCAGCAAAACGGATAAGAGTGTGTGTATTGCTCTTTTTTGACAAGCAAATGATTTTCTTTAAGCCACGCCATAATCGGCTCATTGGTTTCAAAAACCTGTTTTCCCTGATAATCCGGCACTTCAGCGGTAAATTTGCCGGCCTCATCAACGGGACATACAACCGGAAAATTCTCATCATACGCACGGCAAACATCAAAGTCGTCTTGACCAAAACCCGGGGCAATATGGACAATGCCCGTACCGTCTTCGGTTGACACAAATTCACCCGATAAAACCCTAAACGCCCCTTTTGCTTTGAAGTTTTCAAAATACTTAAACATCGGCTCATAGCTCAAACCGACCAAATCGGAACCTTTCTTTGAGCCGACTTTAACGGCATGCTCAAGCTGCTTTTTATAAGCACCTAAACGCGCCTCGGCAATGATATATTTTTGTCCGTCTTCTTCTTGCATCACGGCATAATCAATATCTTTTCCGACCGCAAGCATTAAATTTGAAGGAAGCGTCCACGGCGTTGTCGTCCAAACAAGAATTTTTTCACCCGTTTCAAGCTCAAACATCACCGTAATCGCGGTATCTGTCTTTTCCTGATAACCGAGGTTGACCTCAAAATTAGAAATCGGCGTTTCAGCCGCCCAAGAATAAGGCATCACGCGAAAGTCTTCATAAACAAGACCTTTATCATAAAGCGTCTTAAAGTTTTTAATCACGCTTTCCATAAAACTCAAATCCATTGTCTTATAATCGTGATTAAAATCGACCCAACGCCCGATTCGCTTAAACATATCAACCCAAATCGACGAATATTTCAAAACGTCCGAGCGACAAAAATCATTAAATTTAGCAATGCCGTATTCTTCAATTTGCTTGCGTCCCGATACACCAAGCTGCTTTTCAGCCGACATTTCGGCCGGCAAACCATGACAGTCCCAGCCCAAACGACGCTCGACTTTTTTACCCATCATTGTCTGAAAACGAGCAACAACATCCTTGACGTAGCTGACCATAATATGCCCGTAATGCGGCGTTCCGTTTGCAAACGGCGGCCCGTCATAAAAAACAAATTCGGCAGCTTTATCGCGATTGTGCACCGATCTTTCAAAAGTTTTATCCTCATCCCAAAATTTCAAGACTTCTTTTTCAAGTCCGACAAAATCCGGCTTTGCCTTTACATCAGCATAATGTTTCATTGGTTTCCCTATTATAAAATGTATTTGAAATAAAATTGTTTGTTTGGTTGTTTTAAATAAAAAAGATGCATCCCCTTAGGGGATAATAATGAAAGGTATATAAATTTTAAATAAAAGCATCTTTCTTTTTCCGTTTGGTCGGGACGAGAGGATTCGAACCTCCGACTTCTTGCACCCCATGCAAGCGCTCTACCAGACTGAACTACGTCCCGTTATTATTTTTTAAAATCTCTTCTACTCAATTGTATAACAACTAAGCAAAATCACATCTCGGATTTTCTATACACCCAACTTTCAAAACTTTCAAGTACTTTTATTAAAAAAATACATATTTTTGTTTGACAAAATTTTATTTTTGTGTATACTGCGGATAAATTGAATTATCTTAATAAATCTATACATATGAAAGCTTTTTTAATTATTCTCGGTTCCGCGCTTTTGGGTGCCATCGTTTTGGTTTTTACATTCAAGATGATAAAATTGAAGATAGCATTCGCTCGTCAGGCGCAAAACCTTTCGGATAAAGAACTGGAAGAGGCCGTGCTTGATTTGTGGGAAAAATCCGGAGAGCGCTTTTCTTTCAAAACTTCCTGCAAGCTTGACATTTTCGAAAACGAATCACAGCGCCGGAAGCTGGCAAACGCACAGCCCTTGTAAAAAGGGCTGTTTTTTTGCTAAAAAAGCTTATTTATCATAAATCTTAAAACGATGACAAAGCGCAATCATTTCACCTGCCGTCTTTTTAATCACTTCATCGGCATCACCCTTTGCCAACGCATCAATCACATTTGAAATGGCATGCCCGATTTGTTCAAACTCTGCCTTCTTAAAACCGCGTGTCGTGCCCGCCGGCGTCCCGAGTCTGATACCCGAGGTCACCTTTGGCGGCTGAGGATCAAACGGAATGGCATTTTTATTGCACGTGATATGCGCTTCTTCCAAGGCTCTGGCAACAACATCACCCGTTAAACCCTTCGGACGCAAATCAACCAATAATAAATGCGTATCCGTTCCGCCGGAAACGAGATTTAAACCGCGACCGACAAGCGTTTGCCCCAAAACTTTGGCATTTTCAATGACCTCACGTGCATAAGTCTTAAATTCCGGCGTCAAATCTTCCTTAAAACACACGGCCTTAGCGGCAATAACATGCTCTAAAGGTCCACCTTGCGTCCCCGGAAAAACGGCGGAATTGATTTTCTTGGCAATCGTTTCATCATTTGTCAAAATAAGCCCGCCGCGCGGACCGCGAAGCGTTTTGTGCGTCGTCGAAGTCAC
>CACXFX010000018.1 GCA_902767055.1 uncultured Pseudomonadota bacterium | reverse complement strand
TGTCGTCGCATCATTCGGGTCTGTTTGAGCAACAATTGTTATTTCATCGTTTGCCTGTGCATTCAATGCTGTAATCAATCCTAAAATCAAAACATATTTTTTCATACATTTTCTCCTTTAATTTTCACTAAACAAAAAACACTTTGAAAAAATCCAAAGTGGGAGCTGAAAAACTGTACATACTCAGTCGAACTTATTCGCCGTCAAATAACGCTTATATCATCCGCTCCCATAAAGGAGCATCGTATGTAATGTGTTTTTCAGACACCGCAACCATCTCGATTGCTGTTCTATAATGGCATAAGTTTACAGCTTTGTCAAATAAAAAATAGTCATAGAAAATTTTAACCGATTTTTGCTTACAAAAAAAATCTTCCGACAAATATCTTTCCTTGACAAAGACGGCTGTTTTATATAAGCTGAGCAACAGTTATATGAAAGATAAAAATAAATGGTTTGGCGCTTTTTATACAAATATATCAAACAGGCAAAATATTTAACCATCGCGCTTTTTTTGATGCTCGCCCTTGAAGCTGTCGTGGCGCGCTATCAAATATACATCATATCTCAGATGATCGGGGCGGTTGCCGAAATTTCAAAATCGAAAATTGTACCTGTTTTGGTTAAATACCTTGCTTTGTTTGTCGGTACGATGCTCTTTTGGAGTTTATTAAAAGGGTTGCGTCGTTTTTGTGAAGCACGATTTTTACCGTTTATATATACGCGCACGGCAAAAGATCTCTTCCAAATGGTGCATAAGCACGCCATGCGTTTTTTTGAAGAAGAAATGGCCGGTAATATTTCAGGCAAAGTCTCAAATGTCTTAAACCAAATACAAAATATGTACGGCAATATTTTGTTTGGTTGCTTTATGCCGATTATGGAAATT
The DNA here is from genome assembly GCA_902767055.1 of uncultured Pseudomonadota bacterium. Taxonomy (GTDB): domain Bacteria; phylum Pseudomonadota; class Alphaproteobacteria; order RF32; family CAG-239; genus UBA1254. The sequence goes on along the minus strand of CACXFX010000018.1, from coordinate 1,442 downwards.
TTAACAAGCCTGTTTTTTATTTCGCTTGCAAGTCCTTCACTGGCGCTGATTTTAGGCGGCTTAAATTTTGTTTTTATGGTTATCACCATTTATTATCGCAAACAAATTGCACCTTTATCGGCTGAGCGCTCAAAGCTTTATTCTGCGGCTAACGGTGTGTTTGTCGATGGGGTGACAAATGCCGGTTTAGTCAAAAGTTTTGCCAACTATTTTTATGAAAAACACCAATATTTTAAGGCCGTTCGCAAAGCAGCCCTTGCCGAAAAGAAAGAAATGTTTAAGCACGCAAGCGTTGAATACATTTCCCAAAGTGTCTTTGATGTCATGACACTGATTTCATTTGTATTGGTATTTTTATGGTGGTATCGCTTCGGCCTTGAATTGTCGGGAGTTGTCCTTGTCACATCTCTTGTTCAAACTTTTATTAATGCAATTCGTCATATGGGATGGATGGCCTCATCTGTCGCACAGCTTTACGGCAACATTAAAGATTGCTTGTGTTTGCTTGAACTTGATTGTTATGTTAAAGATGAAGTGGGTGCAAAACAGCTTAAAATCAAAACAAATGATGTCATTTTTGATAAAATTTCCTTTGCTTATCCGAACGGACGACAGGTTTTTAGTGATTTCACCTTAAAAATAGCTAAAAATAAAAAGATTGGTTTGGTCGGCGCATCCGGCAGCGGTAAATCAACATTAATCAAGCTTTTGGTACGTTATTATGACATAACGGGTGGCAAAATTTTAGTCGGAGGCAAGGATATCTCGAAAGTCACGCAAGAAAGCTTGCGCAACCAAATCGCAATGATTCCCCAGGAAAGTACGCTGTTTAACCGTACATTGATGGAAAATATTCGTTATGGCAACCCGAACGCAACGGACAAAGACGTTATTAAGGCCGCTAAAAAAGCATATATTCACGACTTTATTATGAGTTTACCCTTGGGTTATGACAGCAAAGTCGGCGAGCGCGGTGTTATGTTATCCGGTGGTGAACGTCAAAGAGTTGCCATCGCACGTGCCATATTAAAAAATGCACCGATTTTGATATTAGATGAGGCAACATCGGCCCTCGACAGCCAAAGTGAACAATATATCCAAAAATCATTAAAGGAATTGATGAAAAACAAAACCGTCATCGCAATCGCACACCGCCTTTCAACCTTAAATGAGATGGACGAACTTGTCGTTTTGAAAAAAGGTAAAATTATCGAAACCGGTACACATGAAAAACTTTTACAAAAAAACGGCGAATACGCAAAATTTTATCATATCCAATATAAATAAAAAATCGATAAAACGACAGAACTTACCCTGATGCTTTTTTTACAAAAGTATTGACAGGTTAATTTAAATATCTTATAATCACTTTTAGATAAAGATAACTGGAAACTTTCTTTATCTAAGAAAGAACCGAGAGGTTCGGGGCTGTCAGAGGCTCT
>CACXFX010000017.1 GCA_902767055.1 uncultured Pseudomonadota bacterium | reverse complement strand
TTGTAAACGTTAAACCATTATCGTATTTTAAGAAAAGTGACAGTTCCCCGACATCAAGATTTGCCGGCTTTTCACCTTTTGCTTTTAAGAAAGCATCGTTTTCAATGCGCTGTTTGATATCACCGACAAGTGCCATTAAACCTTTTTGATTATCATTTCCGTTTAAGAACTCAATCACATCAACTTCTCTTTCGACAAACCCGTCCGGCGACAAAATCCTTCTCCATACATCCGGTGCATCTTGCAAGCCGTACAAAAATTCATAACGTGTTGTTTTTGAAGTCTTTGGCGTTTTATTAATAGCATCATAATCAACGCTGTCAAAATATTGTGCTTCCCTCAAAGGCGGAACGCCGCCGCTTGAAGCTCTCTTCGGCGCCACAAAATCGCGTGATCTCGGAGAAATCGAAATATGGTAAACTTTATCTTCATTTTTACAACCGATATTTTCACAATTAGATGTAAACACGGCATTTTGCAACAACTGCGCTGACGACGTTATCAACGAAGCATTACTGACGACAAGGCCTTCGATTGCCCTTTTAAAGGCAGGCAAGCTCACCTTTCCGATGGTATTAATCATATTATTATGAATATTCAAAATTTTACCGTATTCATCCGAATTATATCGCGTTTCACCCAAAGCCATAATTTGTCCGTACGCTGCCGTCACGGCAATTGTCCCTTTGAGCTGAAACTCTTTAAACATATTCTCTGCGGCATCATAAACGGCCGTAAGATACACATCGCCTTTGCTTCTGACAGAAAGAAAAGTATTTATTTCAGCCAAACGTGCATTTAAGGCTTCATTCAAATCTTTGAAGTACTTAGCCTCTAAATCCACAACTTGTTTCATATATTCATCTTTTGCTTTAGCTATTTTTTCGTCTTCCTTTAAGGCAAGCTCTTGAGATTTAAGCATATTGTTTCTGTCGTTTTCGGCATCTTCCAAAGCTTCTTCCGATTGGGTCAACTTTCCTTCCATAACCTCTTGTTGCTCAGCAACACCCTCATCAGCCACGTTTATTGCATTGCTGATATAATTCGGATCTTTTTGCTTTTTTTCTTGCGCTAATTTTTTGGACGTTTCTTGCATTTTTACTTGATTTTCGGCATCACTGACTTCGCCTGCAAGCGTATTGTGGCGCTTATTGTTTTCATTCATTGATGCTTTGGCTTCATCCATTTTTTCATAAAGCTGCGCTTTTGTATTTTCAAAACCCTCAATTTTGCTGTGAAAACCTTCGGCCAAACGTTGCATTTGCTCGTCAAAATTACTTTTAAGCTTTTTAATCGGCGAATTATTTTCATCATCACTGATCATTTTTTCCAAAGCTCTTAAGTCTTTGCTGATGACACTTCTGTTATTTTGTTTAACGGTTTTTAATTTTTCTTTTAATTTTTCGACATAGCGCTCAACATCTCTTTTATAAATGCTATAAAGTTCCGAGGATTTGGCTTTGATTTTCGAGGCTCTCTCCTCATCATCTTCTTCAAGGCTGTCTTCATAAGCTTTCAGCTCGGATTGATAATTATTGTAAGCCCTCCGATCATATCGTTTAACATCATCTTGATCAATATCCATTGCTTCATTGACCTTTGATGCAACGTCAAAAAACGCACGATAAAGCACCGGCTTATAAAAATAGAGCATCATATTTTTATATTTTTCTCTGATATATTGATCATAAAACAGCTTTTCATCTTTCCAAAGCGGATATTTATTATCGGCCTGTTTAATATTAATATCCATACCCGACGTATCTCCGCCGACAATTTTAGCAAATGCGTTGCCCACCTGCCAGCGAATCAGTCCTTGCACACGCGTTTCTGAAGTTGCGTAACTGGTCAAAGACTCGTCTGTTAACTTACTGTCACCTTTTAAAAGACCTGCCGTATTCGGGTTTGAACTTGTCATATCTGACACATTCACTTCGGCATTCAAATTCGGCGTTGCAACATGCACCATATTCTCATTGACACCAAAAACAATTTTTTCTTTTGCAAGGTTATACGCACTGATAACATCTTTTGAAGCCCCTCCTTTTTGCTCATATTTTTCAACTTCAAAAGTATTGCTTTTGCAAGCAATCATGTAGCGGTTATAATCTTCATAACCTTTGTTTGAACTGCATCCCGTAATCGAAGCGCATCTTTTGCCTAAATGTACTTTTTTCAACCGACAACCGTTTCCAAACCAAAAATCATCCGGCGAAGTATACCAACGCTTCATATAATTATCCACATAACTTTCCGACAAAGCAAGCTTTTCAATAGCTTTTTCATGAAGTCTGACCATTTTTTCATATTCGATAAACGGCCCTCTCAAATCAGGCATTTGTTGCTTTGTATTATGCAACTTTTGTGCTTTGGTCAGCATACCGTATATACCTTCTAAAATCGATAAAGCCTGAATCTGATCCTCTGCACCTTCAAAAGGCGTCGTCAACTGATATTTCGGCGCTTTAACCAACTCATAGCGTGATTTTTTCTGAGCTTGCGCAAAACTCATTTTGGTTAAAATTTCATAATGCCTGATATTCAAAGATGATTGCTGATCCGACGATAATTGATTGGCTTCTTCTTCATTAAAGGGCCTGACGCCATCACGCAAAGACATCGCAACAGAAGCTTGCGCTTTTAATGCTATCAACTCTTCATAAATTCTCAAATAAGAATCGCGCAATTTCTTAAGCTTATAATTATTGACATACGTCCCCAGTTCTTCATTATTTTCCGATGCGCTTTCACAGCTCGCGGAAGTCCCGCCCTGATTAAATACATAGCAAGACGACAGACTTTTCAACTCTTCTTTGAGCAACGGTATTCTGTCATTTTCAAGTGCGCGAACCGCAACATCGATTTCAAACATATTATCGTTGGCAAATTCGACCTGTTTTTTTAAGTATTGATCTTTTACATATTCACGAACCGATGCCGGGTATTTTTTTAACAAATCCATCGGATAGGTTAAAAACAACTCCTGAAACAATTGCGACACAGCCGTTTCATCTTTCAAATCGACAGAAGCCGTCAACTCTTTCATCACGGGATTGGTCGGCGTATTATCTTCTTTTTTAAGCGGCGATTCATTGAAATCAAGTCCGATAAAATTACCGAGCGATTTAACTTTATTTGCAATTTCCGCTTTCTTTGTCTTAATTTTATCAACTTCCGTACGTAATTTTTCCATCACCCCTTTAACACCTTGAGCACCATCTTGCGGCGCATCAAGTTCCGGCGTAACCGGACCGGGCGGCGGCGGATAAAAAGCAAAAGCGGCACCGGCCCATAAAAGCGAGGCAAACACAAGGCTTATTGTTTTTTTTGTTTTTTTCATCATTATTTCCTCCTTTTATGACCTTCTGCCTTTTTCGATATCATCTTCGGTCAGTCGGTATTGATCAAAATTATATTCTGAAGAATCTTTAGCCGGATTATTAATTCTGTATCCCTGTTTCATTAAATCTTTCGAAGCTTGCAAACGCATTGCGGCAATTTCAAGCGTCACATCATCTTGGATACGCTTAATATCATCAATCATCATTGCATTTTCACCAAATGCCTGCCCGTTAATGGCAGTATCCGCCTTTGTTCCGTCGTTTGAATGCCTGTCAAGGTTTTTTTCGATCTGAGCCGTCGATTGACGATATTTCCATACTTGCACGAATGCATTCGCAATATCTTTTTTATATTTTATGCGACGTGCTTTACTGACTTTCTCAACATTTTTTTCATTAACCGGATCATTTGGTGCGATAAAATAATCATTAATCGCCGCATCATAAGACGCTTTATTTTGTGATTTTGAGCGTTTCGTCAGCTTTTGTATAAATTGAGCACCCAATCCTTCCAATTTTTGTTTAGCGGAAGCAACAAATTCATCTATTTTATTTTGAAGACCTTTACCTTCTTCTTTTAAGGCCTGATAAGTCGGATCATTTTCCAAAATTTTTCCTTCACCTTTGATCATATCGGCAAGCTCTGCTTCGTAATTTTGGGCTTCACTTTTGACCGATGCAAGTTGAGCCAAATAATTCTCTTTTTCCTCTCCGTCGGAGGCATCGCATAAACTCTGCAGTGTATCCTGATTTTTTTTGGCCGCCGATAATTTGCTTTTAATTTCTGTTACTTTATTGCCTACGTATTCGTCAAAATTCTTTTTCCAATCACCCAATTGATTTTCAAGCGCTTTGGGTGAAACTTTTATATTTTTCTTCACCTCACTGGCAGCATCCTCATATTTTCCTATACTGCTTTCATAAAGTTCGCCTCCGGGTTGAACACTGTCTTTAAGCTCTTCGACATAAGCTTTGGCTTTTTCGGCTGTCACAACAATCTCCGAACCGGTCAGTTGTGTTTTATATTCTTCGGCCGCCGTATTGACCTTTTTCAAAGCACTGTCAATCGGAGCCATAATAGACCCCATTACTTTTTGAGCAAGTCCCCCGATATCAAATTTTATATCTGCTTTTGCTTCAAACCCGAGCGCCAAGCAGCACAAAAAAGCGGTATAAAAAAGTTTTTTATTCATTTTCACCCTCCTTTTTTGCTTCTATTTTTGCCAGCTCGCGTGAAGCTCTGACCGACAGACGCGTTGCCTCAAGCGCAACCATTCTGTTTCTTCTTTTTATCGATCTGATATATTCATCCTGAGCAAGCGAAAGCGCCTCATCCTCCGTTTGTGGATTTTCAAGCTCATCTGTCTCTTCTTCGATATTTTTACGCATCACGATTGCTTTGGCAAAAGTATCGGCCATTTCAATACCTTCTTTTTCATTGATGGCTTTTTCAATCTCTTTTTGATTTTCGATAGAATGATCACCCTCTTCGCGCACCATTTCTTCATAAACGGCCTCTTCTTCTTCAGCCGGCCCTTTTGAGCCGTCAAACATACCCTGCAAAGGTGCAAAATCCATATTTTGTATTGCACCCATAATATCCCCTGTCTTAACCATTTCAGAGGCTTTATTGACTGCATCTATTCCTTTATTGACGGCATCTTGGGCCGAATGATACATTTTTTCGGCTTTGTTCTTATATTCACTGGCCTGTTTTTTAAGTTCTTCGGCTTTATTATGCAAAGATTCGATTGTTTGAAGCGTTTCATTTTCGCTTTCAAAAACCGTAATTTGTTCAAGTCCTTCAAGCAAAGCTTCAATATCAGCCCTTGCCGGCACAACCGATAAGAGGACAAATAAAAAGCCGTATTTTAAAATCCTATTCTTCATCGGTCACCCTCGCATAAGCCTGGCAATAATTAAACATCGCCTCAATGGCATCCATTTCCAAACTGCTTGCTTTAATCAAGAGCATGTCTTTTTGCGTATTCACGTCCGCATTTGTCAGCTCCGAATTACCGGACATTTGCGTACGCAACTGATCGGAAGACTGATTTTTGATATTTTCAAGCTCATCTTCAGTCTTAGAAATATCACTGTATTTTTGTTTCATTTCATTGGCAGCCGAAAAAGATGACAATATCGCTTCTCTTCTGATTTTATTAATCTCTGCCATATATTTGGCTCTTACTTCATTATCAGGATCATTCATCATATGGCAGATTTGAGTGATACATTTGATTGCGACATCTTCGCCTTGACTTTCTAAATCGACATCAGATACATCTATGCAACAAATACTTGCCAACGTATCCGGCAAAACACGATTGCCGTCTTTATTAAGGCCGGTATACGCACAGGTCTTCACCTCGGTTTCTTGAGCAAAACCGAAAGACGTGTGCATTTGATACGATACTTTACCGAATGCCTTCGGCCCGACGGTCTTTTCTTTTGCCTCTTTTACCTTAACTTCTTCAAGCGCAGGTTCCTCGGTTTTAAGAGGTGCAACCCTATCTGCTTTATCTGCCTTTGGTGTGATTTCGATTGCCTGGCTTGAGAAAATATCCTCTTCAGGCGTAACGAAAATATCCTCTGCCTCTTCAACAATTAAAGATTCTTTTGCCGACGTCTTCTCTTGTTTAACCGGCTCATCCGATATAAAAATTTGCTCTTCTACGATCAGCTCATCGGTATTTGCCTCATCTGCTTTACCAAAAGCTGCCGGACCTTTAACCGTGACAGGATTTTGAGGCAAAACTTCTTTAATGTTATCCTGAATTTTTTCGGG
>CACXFX010000016.1 GCA_902767055.1 uncultured Pseudomonadota bacterium | reverse complement strand
CGGCCCCATCAATCGTGTGTCAATCACATATCGCTGATAAAGCTTTATTTGCGCTTAACACCGCCCTCAATTAAGACTTCACCTTCAATCGGTCTTAACAGGCTTTTTCCTTGACTGACGCTTTGAGTGGCGGTATTTGTACGTGCGCCTTTTCTTGTAACGCTACCGCTGATAAGTGTTTTGGACATATAATCATCATTTTGCTCGACAAGCAAAGGCCTCTTTTCCGCCTTTGGTGTTTCAATTATTTCTTCCTGAACGGGCAAAACTTCTTCTCTGGCAGGTTCTTGTCGTTCTGTTTTTTCACCTTCCTCTACGACCGGCTGAACCTCGGGAGTTGTTTGAACAACAAATTTCGTCGGCACTTTATCTGTCTTAATTTCGGGCGCACCATTGGCTTGCGGAGCAATATCGGTATGAGCTTTTGGCTCTTCAGTCACTGTTTGAGTTTCAATGACTTCAGGCGTTTGTACCTCTTTAATTTCTTCTTCAACTTTCGTTTCTTTATCTAAAACAGGTAAATCTTCGACTTGAGGCTTTGCCTCGACAGTCGGCTCAGGCGCCTGCTCAACCGGCGGTGTTTCAGTATTTGCCTGCTGAACTTTCGGCTCAGGTGTTTTATGCTTGCCGGTTTGCTCAAAATAAACAACATCTTGAACATATAAAAACAGATCCTCAAGTGCCGTATTTAAGTTTTCAAATTCAGCAACTGTCGATTGATAAAGTTTTTGCATTTGCTGATATTGGGCATCAAGCGGCGCAATACTTGTCATTTCAAATGCCTTATTTGTTAAATCGACAGATTGCCGATTAAACTCCGAAATATTGCGAATCGCCCGCTCTATCTTTGCCTTATTGATTTTAACCGTATCCATTTGATCTAAAACAACAAGCGAACCGATTTGCATTAAACGCATTGTATATGAATTTAATGTATTTTGATAATTAACGGATTTTTCTTTTGTATTTTGATACAAATCCGATATAGCCTTAGCATCTGAAGAAATATGCCATTTCAAATCTGTCAAATAAGCCTCGTCAAGGCGTGCCGTCAATTCCGGCAAAGTCGGTGCAAAAACAGATGTTTGAATATTTATTTTTTCGATATCATCGTCATTATATGTGCGATATGCCTTAGCTGCCAGTTGTTTTAAGGTTTTTAAGATATCGTTTGCCTCAATATCCACACTTTCATAAACATTTGTCGCTTGAACATTTGATTTTGAGAGCTTATAACGTTTTAAACGCGGGAACACCTCAGAATTTAAAAAGCTTATTTGTTTCTCAACAATGGCCTCAGCATTATCCATCCGTTCTTTTAAGGCTTTTTGAGCCGCTTCTTTTTGTTCTTTTTCTTGTCTTTCAAGCTCTTCCCAATGCGTATCGTAATGCTCTTTTAGGGCTTTTGCATCAACGCTCAAAACAGGATTTGCAAGCATGCCCTCAAAAGCAAAACCGACGCTTGGCAAATCAGAAGAAAGCTCTTCGGATTGAATCGTTGCATTTGCTTCAAATTTCCACGTTTCGAGCGAACCGGCTCCGGATATATCTATATTTCCCAAAGAGGCTTGCATTAAAGCATTCTTAAATCCGTAACGTCCGTTTTCAAGGTCAGCATCTGCAACTATTGTTTCAAAAGTCGTCTGTCCGGATTTTAAGTTATTTGCCAGAAAATCTTCCAGCCCGTCGGAATGTGTACGATTTTTAAGATTATCAACAATAGCCGGCAAATTGATTCCTTTTAAAATTGCATCATCCAGTTGAAGTTTAACCGCACCGCTTAATGTTTTTACAAAATCAGCAAAAGAGGCAGCCGAGGCCTTATATGTGCTTTGAATCATTGCCTTTGAATCTTCAAGTTCATAAACAGATCCGCCAAGTTTTCCGAGGCTTACATTTTGAGCATTAAAAGTACCCTCGATTTTTGGTTCATTATTTGTATCAAGGACAAAATTTACCTTAAATACAGCCGGCTTTTTATCGGCAACAAAATCTTTTAGCGTAATCTTGCCGTTATCAACATCCAATAAAAATGACACATTTTCAATATCCGAATTGAGATAGCTTAAATTTTTAATCTTGAAATTACCCTCTAAATCAAAATTTTGAAAAGCGCTGTAATCGATGTGCGTCGAATCAAAGCGCGGTTGTTCAATAAAAGCATCCGGCGCCTTTTTGATTTGTAACGATTTATTTTGTGCAGGCGCAAAAACAAAACGATCAAATTCAAACAAATTAGCTGAAACATCTGCAGTGATTTTTGGCCTGTTTGTTTGCCAAGCATATGCAAAATTGCCCGTAAAATGATTTGTTCCGACAAAAGCATCCGCATTCTCTGCGCGCCAATTTCCAAACATACCTTCAACATCTGCGTCGAAAGTCATAACAGCACTTGCCAAATTTTTCGGTGAATACTCAATATTCATACTATTAACGAATTCCACAAAATCGGCAGCCTTAATCTTCAATTTTCCCTTAAAATCTGCTTTTCCGTCACGTTCTGAAACACGTCCGGCATAACTGAATGCATTTTTGCCGATATTTGCAATACTTTTTGTATTCAAAGAATCAAAACTACCGGAAGATATTCCTTCAAAAGTCACATTTCTAGCGTTTTTAAATAAAGGCCAATCGGGCAAATTAAGCGCCAACTTTTGATTAAACGTCTTAAAATCAGACGTTTCAAGTTTGTATTTTAAATTTTCAAACGACGGGTTAGCGCCAAAATTTGATAGCGTGCCCAAAACATTTAATTTTGCCGATGCCAGCGGATTAATTTCAAGCTGTTTTAATGCAACCACACCATCTTTTGCAGAAAATTTTAAGATTGTATTTTCAAAGGGCACTTTATGATAAATACCGACACCTAAAGCCAAATCAGCTTCGACATCCATATTATTTAAAAACTTAAATTGCCTTAAAAAGTCTTTTGCCCTGTTTGCAAAAGAAGTCTTTTGTGTATTTTCGTCATTTTGCGCCGCATAATTGTCAAAATTGATATTTTCACTTTTAAGATTGATAAAAAGTGCATTTCTTCTGTCACGTTTTATACCGATAACACCGGATGTTTCAATTTTATCAACACCAAACTCAAACGGCGAAAACTTGATTTCACTTAAATTACCCGAAACATCAAATGCGGCACGTGCGTTACGATATGTCGACGGCGCATATGTTTTCGGCTCTATTTTCAGCCATTGCAAAAACTTTAAGAAATCTTGGCTCAAAGCCTGTACTTTTAGCTCATAAGATAAACGTTTTTCATTTTCAAAAATACCGCCTTTGATTGAAACATCCGTATCTCCGATGAGCAGTGCAGAAAGATTTTTAATTTTAATAACATTTCCATCAATATCGGCAGTCAACTTAAAATTGCGAATGGTTTCATCATATAAAAGTGCACGTGTTGCAGAAATATCAGCATCGATATCATACTCAAAAGAAGGCGCATACGGTGTTTTCGTCTTTTCAAGATGTTTTAAATATTCTTGTAAAACAGATACAAACGGCATTAAATCCAAATCCGTCATTTCAAAGCTTGCTTCTATCTTTTTCTTTTCACCGTCATTTTCTTCAAGCGGAACCAAAACTCGTCCCGATCCGGCCAAATTGTCACCGTACTTAACAACAAAACTTGATAAATCTGCCTGTCTCGGATTGACTGATAAATCAATCGATGCGGCAACGGGATAATTGTATTTTTCAGCCAAAAGATTTTGCCCTGAAATTGTATTGACAAAGACTGAAGGCTTTTGAGACTCAACCGTAAAATTACCTTTGATTTCACTGTTGTTCGATAAAACAGATCCGTCAAAACGTGCATAACTTTCGGATGAAGGATGAGTCAAAACCAAATTCAGCGAAGTTGAAAAACTCTCGGATAACGTCCCGATATTCAAAGCGAAACCTGCCGGCGTGTTGTCTTTCATCAAATTTCCGTCAATTCTGAACGGACCGACCAAACTCTGGGCCGAAATGTCGGCATTGACTTTATGAAACGAAGCATCAAAATTCAAAGTATTATTGACTATGCGTACGACGGAATCTTGAAGCATAATACTGTTAAATGCAATGTCAACACCTGCCAGATTAAGCCCTTGCTCGGCATCAATCGGACTATACCAGTTTGTTTTTCCATCTTCTAAAAATTCGACTAAAATATTGGCATTCGTCAAATTCATTTTATCAATAACAAATTGCCTCTTGAGCAACGGCATCAAACTTAAATCCGCCACCATTTCTTTGATTTCTCCAAGGGGGGTATTGGCAATTTTCGGGTTCGTATTTGAATTATAGATTTTGATATTTGTTGCACTTAAATGCGGCTTCGGAAAAAATGTTAAATCAATTTTACCGTTAATAACAATTTTTTTACCGGTGACATCTTCAAGCTGGGCCGTAATCTTATTTTTGTAATTGTTCCAATCAATTGTCGATACATAATATGATGCTCCGCCCAAAGCCAAAATGATGAGCACAAAAAGTGTAATGAATATTTTCTTAAACACGAAAAAATCTCCCGATATAAAACATCAAAAAATCTTTACCAATTTTTAGAATAATATATATTATGTTTATAAACAATTAATTTTTTAACGGATAAAGATAAAATGTCAACACTTGATATACTTTTTAAAAAAGCTTTTGAGGCAAGAAATAACGCTTATGCTCCTTATTCTGAGTTTAAAGTCGGTGCGGCCGTTTTAACTGCCAAAGGCAATATTTATACCGGTGCCAATGTCGAAAACGTATCTTATCCTTGCGGTACTTGTGCGGAACAAAGTGCCATTGCGGCAATGATTGGGGCCGGTGAATACGAAATTTGTGACATTCTCATCACCGCCAGCTCTCAAAATTTAATCACACCGTGCGGCGCCTGTTTGCAACGTATTTTGGAATTCTCAAATAAAAACACAATCGTGCATTTATCTGATTTATCCGGCATAAAAAAATCATACCCTCTGACAGAACTTCTGCCTCACGGCTTTAATCAGGACTTAAAGAAATGATAGAAACATACGTACAAAACATCAAAAGCGCACTCGGTGATTTTACCCCCGAAGTGTTGATCATTTTAGGTTCCGGTTTGAGTGTCTTGGCCGATAAAATCGAGGGAAAAATTATTATACCTTATACTAAAATCGGCTTTCCGAAAATTACGATTGCCGGCCATAAGGGTGAATTGATAGCCGGCAAACTAGGTGGTAAAAATGTCTTGTGTATGAACGGACGTTACCACCTTTACGAAGGACATTCTCCGGCACTTATCAAAGATATGATGTCCTCATATCAAAGACTTGGAATTAAAGAAATTATCGCAACCAACGCTGCCGGTTCACTTCGGCCCGAAATGACACCCGGTTCACTCATGATGATTACGGATCATATCAACTTTTCGGGACAAAATCCCTTAACAGGTGTCAATAATGATAAAGAAGGACCAAGGTTTCCGAATATGAGTGACGCTTACGATAAAGAATTACAACAAAAGATGCGTCAAACGGCTTCAGAACTTCAAATCAAACTTTTTGAAGGTACGTATTTTTTTGTTGTCGGACCTAATTTTGAAACCAAAGCTGAAATCAAAGCTTTTAGGACGCTAGGTGCCGATGCCGTGGGCATGTCAACCGTTCCCGAGGTTATTTCTGCCGTTTATTTTGGTATGAAAGTCGTCGGTATCTCGGTTATTACAAACCAAAGCGCCGATATCCAAACGCATACCCTAAGCCATGAAGAAACACTTTTTGAAGCACGTCAAGCAGCCGTCGACTTGCAAGGTCTAATCTTAAAGTTTTTGGAGAAATAATATGTTACCTCAGGAAATTATCAGGAAAAAACGCAACCATCAAATTTTATCCAAACAAGATATTGATTTTTTTATTCAAGGGGTTGCTGACGAATCTATTTCAGATGCCCAAATCGGCGCTTTAACAATGGCTGTTTTCTTAAACGGATTTGACCGGCGAGAAACTGTTGATTTAACACTTGCCATGCGCGATTCGGGCGATGTCTTGCAATGGCATTTGAACGGCCCTGTTGTTGACAAACACTCCACAGGCGGTGTCGGTGACAAAATAAGCCTCATTTTAGGGCCGATTTTGGCTGCCTGCGGCGCTTATGTCCCGATGATTTCGGGCCGTGGTTTGGGACATACCGGCGGCACACTCGACAAGCTCGATTCTGTTCAAGGTTATCAAACGGCACCCTCTAACGATTTATTTCAAAAAACAGTCAAAGATGTCGGCTGTGCCATTATCGGCCAAACAACAAATTTGGCGCCGGCGGATAAGCGTATTTATGCTGTTCGCGACGTATGCTCAACCGTTGAATCCATTCCTTTGATTACCGCTTCCATTTTATCCAAAAAATTAGCTTCCGGACTTGAAAATCTCGTCATGGATGTCAAGTTCGGTAACGGTGCTTTTATGGAAAAAATTGACGATGCACGTGCTTTGGCAAACTCTATTGTCCAAGTGGCAAATGATGCCGGCACTAAAACAACCGCACTTTTAACAGATATGAATGCCGTTTTGGGCTACAATATCGGTAACGCACTTGAAGTTTTAGAGTCTGTTCAATACTTAAAAGGCGAAAACATCAATCAACGCTTGGATCAAGTGACGAAAGCTCTATGTATTGAAGCTTTACTTAACACAAAACTTGCAAAAGATAAAAAAGAGGCCATAGGTAAGATCGAAAAAGCTTTATCAACAGGCGCCGCTTTGGAAAAATTTGCAAAAATGGTCCAAACCTTGGGCGGCCCTTCTGATTTTGTTTCACATCCTGAAGATTATATGCCCAAGGCACCAATTATTCGCCCTGTTTTTGCAAAAAAAGAAGGCTATATTAATCAAATGAAAACGCGTCAGATCGGCCTTTTGCTGATTGAACTCAAAGGTGGGCGGACACACCCCTTGCAAACCATTAATCATGCAACCGGTATGACAAATTTTGTGCAAATCGGCGACAAGGTTGATTTTAAAACACCACTTTGTTATGTCCATGCATCAGATGAAAATGATTTTGAAAATATCGCTTCAAAATTGCACGGTTTGATTGAAATCGGTGAAAAACCGGACACCCTCTCGCCTGTTTTGGAAAAAATCGGTTAGACATTAATAATCACATTAAAAAAGAAAGACGCGATTTTCTATCGCGCCTTGTTTTTGTAAAGAATAACTTCAATTAAAGTTCAAAAACTTCATTTGCCGCTTCAATAGAAGTTCTTTGAGCCTCTAAACTATTTTTACGCTCTTCTTTCAAACGGTTTTCTGAAATGACAACACCGTCTTTTGACAAGTGCAAGCGATATTCACTTTCAGGTAAAGGATCTTTACCTTGTGCAATAAGCTCAGCACTTTTTTGACGTACAGCCAACAATTCCATTGCAGCTTCATTTTCTATTATAACTCTGCGATTTTCAGAAGACGTATAATTTTGTACGGTCGGAGAAGCCATAAAACGATCTAAAGACCTTTTTTCTTCATGACGAAGCAAAACCCTTTTCCTTGCGACATAAGGCTTTTGATCCGTTTGATCACCACCTTCCCATGTTTTTGCTTCAAGTGCTTCACTATAACTTGTGACAAATCCATCGCGGCCGACTGCTAATTTTGTCATATTTTTACCCTTTCAAAATTTGTTTACTGAATACTTTATAACATATTTGTCTAAAAATGCAAGCTTTTTTTTCATTTTTTTTACAATTTAAATGACATTCATTTTACTCATATCTTAAAGCGTTTATCGGATTTAATAATGAGGCTTTGTATGCCGGATAAAAACCGAAAAAAAGTCCGACAAAACCCGCAAATGAAAATGGCAATAAAATATAAAACACAGAAACCACGGCCTTAAAAGTGCTCAAAAACGAAACGGCAACAACACCCAAAAGACCGAATATCACACCGATTAAACCGCCGATTAAAGACAAAACAAGCGATTCTGCCAAAAACTGAAGACGAATATCCCATCTTTTAGCCCCGATAGCCATTCTGATACCAATCTCACGCGTACGTTCGGTTACCGAAACAAGCATGATATTCATAATCCCGATTCCTCCGACCAAAAGTGAAATCGAGGCAATCGAACCGAGCAAAATTGTCAAAACCTGTGTCGATGTTTCCATCATTTCCATCATCTGGGTTAAGTTCATAATCACAAAATCATCGTCTTTGTTTTGTCCTAAATTGTGCCGTTGGCGTAAAAGCGCTCTGATTTGTTCCTGTGTCGTATAAGTTTCTTCAGCCGTTTTGGCTTGGAGCATAATCATATTAACCATATCCGGAAACGATATACCCGTCACTTTTTTTTGCGCTGTTGAAAGCGGAATATAGACCATATCATCCTGATCCATACCCGGCCCGCTTTGACCACGCTCAGTCGTCACTCCGATAACGCTAAACGGTATACCTTTAATTCGAACGGTTTTACCTAAAGGGTCAACATCGCCGAACAATTCTTTGACAACCGTCGTACCTAAAATGGCAACTTTGCCCGCATTTTTAATATCGGTTTGACTGAAATACCGCCCATAAGCCAAATTCCAATCTTTGATTTCAAAATAACGATTATCCGTACCGACGATTGATGTGGACCAATTCGCATGACCGTAAACGATTTGTCCCGCATCATTTAGAACCGGCGCAGCCAAAGCAATACCCTCAATTTTTTCTTCTATTGCGTTACCGTCAGCGGCTTTCATTGTCGGTTGAGAACCGTGTCCCATGCGCTTTCCGCCCGAAGTCGATGTCCCTGATCTGATCATAACAAGATTGGTGCCCATACTTTTCATCTCGTTTTGTATCGTGATTTGTGCACCGTTGCCGATAGCCAGCATCACAATTACGGCCGCAACGCCGATAATAATACCGAGACTTGTTAATATCGAGCGCATTTTTCCGGCTTTAATGGCGCGAATCGCAATTGAAAAAGTTGTTGAGGCATCAATCATTTTTTTGCCTTTCATCTGAATGTATTTCACCGTCGACAATTTTGATGATACGGTTTGCAAAACGCGCAATGTCCTCCTCGTGTGTAACCAAAATAATCGTTCGGTTCATCTCTTGATTAAGTTTTGTAAAAAGGTGCATAATCTCAACGCTCATTTTTGTATCCAAATTGCCGGTCGGTTCATCGGCAAAAATAATCGGCGCCCCGGCCACAATCGCACGCGCAATTGCCACCCTTTGCTGTTGACCGCCGGAAAGTTGGTTGGGCATATGCTCCATACGATCACTTAAACCGACCGACGCCAAAGCTCCTTTGGCGCGCTCAATCCTGATATTTGGACTGACATTACCGTACACCATCGGCAGCTCAACATTTTCAAGTGCACTGGTGCGTGAAAGCAGATTAAATCCCTGAAAAACAAAACCGATTTTTTGATTGCGGATTTCGGCTAATTCATCGGCCGATAAATCCTGCACCGGCCGACCGTCCAAAATATAAGTCCCGGATGTCGGCGTATCTAAGCACCCCAAAATATTCATCAGCGTTGATTTGCCGGAACCTGAAGGCCCCATAATTGCTACAAATTCGCCTTTCTCAATTTGAAGGGTGATACCTTTCAAAATCTCTAAATCAAAACCATCTAAAGGGTAGGATTTATGAATATCTTTTAAGTCAATCAGCGCCATCTGCTTTCTCCTTTAGCGCGGCATTCTCAGACGCGCGCCTTTTGTTTTATCCAAAGCACTCTTCTTGCCCGTAATAACCGTATCCCCGACTTTGATTAAAGGCGAAATAATTTCGGTCGAATTATCATCCGAAATCCCCTCAACAATATTGATTCGCTCAGGCTTTCCGTTTTTGATAACCCAAATACCTTTTTGCTGATAACGCACATTTTCGTCCATATAAAAGCGCAAAGCACTTGAGGGGACCAAAAGCGCATCATCTTTTTGCCCCGTGATAATTTTAACATTTGCCGTCATCCCCGGTTTGAGCTTTAATTTGGAATTATCAATACCGATAATCACACTGTAAGTAACCACATTTGACGTTGTCACAGCTTTATTGCGAACTTGTTTGACCTCACCTTCAAAAGTATCATCAGGAAAACTGTCAACATTAAACAAAACTTTTTGCCCGACACTAACTTTGGCAATATCAGCTTCAACAACGGATGCCTCGATCTCCATTTTGGTTAAATCTTCAGCAACAGAAAAAAGTTCCGGCGTCGAAAAACTTGCCGCAACCGTCTGTCCGACTTCAACAGATTTTGAAATAACAATACCGTCAACGGGAGATGTGATTTTGGTGTATTTAAGCTCTGTCTCAGCAGATTTTAAGGCCGCTTCGGCCTGCTTGACCTGCGCTTTTTGAAGCGCAAGCTGAGCAATTGCATTGTCATAATTTCGCTGCGCCGATTCCAATTCTTTGTCTGTGGAATATTTTGAATCTTTGAGTTTTTGAATGCGATCCAAAGTCTTTTTATAATAGATAATATCATTTTCTTCAACCTGAACTTGTGCTCTTGCAATTTCAAGCGCAGCTTCACGCTGAGCCACCGTGGCCTCAAAAACGTCCGGATCAATCAAAGCCAAAAGCTCACCTTCTTTGACCAAACTGTTATAGTCGACATAGATTTCTTTGATGGTTCCGGAAACTTGCGTCCCGATTGTCACTGTCGAAATCGGATTAATAATCCCCGAAGCCGTGACAGTTTGTTTGATATGTCCTGTTTCGATTTTGGTTGTCACCAATTCATCTTTTTGCTTTTTGGACCCCGTAAAATAAAAGATAACAAAAATTGTCAAAAGCGCCGCACCGATCCATTTTGCATATTTTTTCATTTTTTTAAGCCTTATGATAAATTTTAAAACACAAACATATAAACGAAAATAAAACAAAAAAAGTTCATTTTCCAGCTTTATTTAAATAAAAATAAAAAACTCCCGCTTTAAAAGGGAGCTTTTTTTTTAAAGAGGAACTTTATTTTCCTTAAATCTCGCCGACATACATACCGAGTAATTGAGCCGCCTTGACGTAAAAACTGTTCACATCAACATTTTTTGTACCGGCTGCCACAACATCTTCAAGCTCAAAATAAGACACTTTGCCTTCCTTGATGCCTACCATAACATTTGTTTTACCTTGATCTAAAAGCTCAACAGCTTTAGCGGCAAAAAGCGTTGCCAGCATTCTGTCACCATAAACGGGATGACCGCCGCGCTGAATATGTCCCAAACGTGTGCAACGGATTTGAAAACCCTTATATTTTTCACTCAAAACAGACGTTAAATAATCACCGATTCCACCATGAACTTTTTCACCGACTAAATTTTTAGCTGCAGATAAAACCTCACCTTTTTCGGTTTTGATGCCTTCCGAAACAACAATGATGGCATGCGTGCGACCGCTTGCTTTAACAGCTTCGAGCTTTGCAATAATACCCTCCAAAGTATAATCAATTTCCGGAATCAGACAAACATCAGCCCCACCTGCAACAGCAGATCTTAATGCCAAATGTCCGGCATCACGTCCCATCATCTCAATAATCATGGCGCGATGGTGCGAACGGGCTGTCGATTCGATACTGTCAACAGCATCCATGCACACTTGACAAGCCGTATCAAAACCGATTGAAAGATCTGTTAACGGTGTATCGTTATCAATTGTTTTCGGAATACCGATCATCTTAAGGCCGACCTTCGTACAATAATACTTCAAAACGCCCATTGAACCATCGCCACCTAAAACAACTATTGCATCAAGACCAAGCTCACGCGCCCCTTGTCCGAATCGAGCGGCTACTTCATCCATCATCCCCGGCTTAATGCCTTTGTTGAGCGATCCTAAATATGAACCAGCTGTTTTTGCCCACGGTGTGTCCGAAAAATTACGTAAAGTCAATTCTTCATACGACAAGGGTTGTTCTGTCAGGCCTTCCGTTCCGTTATGGATACCGTAAACCTTCCAGCCTTTTAATGTTGCGGCTTTAATAACGCCCGAAATTGCAACATTCAAACCCGAGCAGTCACCACCGCTTGTTAAAATACCGATTTTTTTAATTTCGCTCATAAAATAATCTCCGTTTATTTAAAAGTTCTTGATTCTTTGTTTTTTTGATGTATACTTCATACAGACTTTAAAAACGTATTTCCAGTAAAAAATACACGTTTTGAAAAACTTTTTTAAAAAATAGGACGAACAAAATAAATGCAGTACGATCAAATTAAAAAACTTCAGCTTCAACTTTGTGAATTAAAGCTTGAAGAACGTCGATTGCGCTCGGATATAAAAAATTTGGTAGTCAAAAATGCAACGATTGATTTTTACCAAGCACAAAAATTAAATGCACTGAAAACAGGACTTTCAAAAAAAATTAAAAAAGTTGAATCAGGCTTGATGCCAAACATTATTGCCTAAATTTTAATCATAAATAATTTTCCCCGATCAGCAAAAGCGAATCGGGGAATTTTTTTCTCATTTGAAGCTTAGGAGATCATAAGCTTAATCTTTGCCCGCTAAAATACAACGGTTATTTTTCAGCTTATATCCGCTTTTGCAAGAATTAATGACGCAGTAATTCGGATAGTCACAAGCCGAATATGTCGTTACACTGTTTCTTTGCGGGTCAGAACACGCACTCGTTGTCGCTTCTGACGGAATGTTTTGTGTATAACAGTTTTTATATTTACCGTTACAACACAAATCTTCTCTTCTTAAAAGTCCGGAATTGCCTACTTTTCCTTCTTCCCACTTACAGTCCGTCAAAACCGCTTCACTGTCGCAAACACATTTTGTACAGCTGAGATCTTCACGAAGCTGATAAATGTCTGAAGTTTCTTGATATAAAAGCTTCCATCCGTAAGCACCTTCATATCGACCGACCGAATCCTTACAGTTTTTAACATCTTGAATAAGTGACGAATATCCGCTTACGCTATCGCAAGCCTTGGCAACACATCGCCCGCCTAAAAGTTCATAACCATGCTTACAAGACAAAATAGTATAATAATCCTCGCCGCAAGCCGAACATGTTTCTATCTGCTTGGCGTACGGATCGGGATCAGAGCTCAAACTGCGACCGTTGCATAGAGAATCACAATTTTTATATAAACCGTTACAGCATTTGTCACTCAACACAGCCGACCCTGCGACAATAACCGAACTTTCCGTCGACTGGTGATAAGCATATTTACATGCTTCATCAGCATTGCAAGTGCACTTAGCGCATTTCAGACCACCGCTCTTAGGCGTAAGAGTATCATAGACAACCTCGTATCCTTCTTGTACACAGGAACTGATACCTGTCTGATATCCGTCACGACAACTTGTTGCCACACAACGCTTTGGACCAACACCATTGATATAGCCTTCCTGTGTATTGCAACTCGTTACCTCATAACATTTTGTTGTACCGTTAAAATCACAAACAGCGCCCTCATTACCATCCTCACATGCATTTTTGCTTAAATAACAAGTCCTTGAGGTATCACAATTAATATAATCTCTGTCAAACGGACATTTAACACCTATCATTCCCGCATCCGGTGTTTCATAAGGACACACGCCCGTCGGCGCTTTGATATATCCTAAAGCCTCGCATTCAAAATTGACGCTTGTGACAAAATCGCAATAATAGGTTGCCATATTAATCTCATTTGAAGTCGGGCAAACACCTTCTTCACACTTAAAGCAGTAATCTCCGGCACCGACCGGTACCACGACTTTACCATACACGCTTGTCATCGGACGTGTGCAACCATCCGTATTTTTGTTACAATTTGCACTCCATCCTGAAGCACAGGCACAACCCAAATAAAATTTAGACGAACTCGGCTCTTGACAAGCATATTGATCACCCGGTTTCATCAAACCCGTTTCCGTACAGGTGAACGAATATTTGTCATTACATTTGCAATCTTTGTAAAACACCTTTCCGTTCGGCAAAATACACGCATCGACACCATTGGTATTGACCCAATCTTTACAGTGTCCCAAACCGTCACCTTCATACTGATATTCGGGCGCACATTCCAAGTTTTGTGCTGCGCAACCGCATTCACTCGTATAACCTGTTTTACAGTTATATTCCAAATGCTCCGTTAAATTATACATATCGGCACGGCAATAACAGCGATAATATATCCTACCGTTTTTATTACAGCTCACCTGTTCCTGACCGTTAGGACATGGTGTTGTCCGGTTAAAACCGCGGCACTCAGCATATTCCTCATCAGACAAACAGGTCGTATCATTATTGAAAACGCCGGGCAAAAAGCAAACTCTTGCTTCCGAAATACCCGCAAAAGCCATTAAACAAAAGAATGCAACTATTTTTCGCATATCCACCCCCTAAAACAGGTTCTATAGTTTTAGAATACTTCAAAAAATATCCCTCGTCAAGCAATTTTATAAAAAAATACTTGTCAGAAGTAAAAAAATTAAGCATAATACGAACATGGCTAAATGTATATTTACATGGCTAAAGGTATATTTGTTTATGAAAGGCAAAATAGCATGGTTTTGATCGCACCAAGTATATTATCCGCCGATTTCGGTAATCTTCAAAATGAGCTCAAAGCTCTGACGAAAGCCGGTGCCGATATGATACATCTTGATATTATGGATGCACATTTTGTTAACAATTTAACCTTTGGCGCACCTGTTGTCAAATCGATACGAAATGCCACAAAATTGCCCTTTGACGTTCATTTAATGGTCAACACCCCGTTTGATATGATTGACGATTTTGTTAAAGCAGGGGCCGATTATATTACTGTTCATGCAGAAGCAACCACACATCTTGACGCCCTTTTAACCAAAATTAAAAAATACGGCATCAAAGCCGGCGTTGCCCTAAACCCCGCAACAAATGAAGATACCATTAAATATGTTTTGGATAAACTTGATTTGGTGCTCGTGATGAGCGTCAATCCCGGTTTCGGCGGCCAAACATTTATTCCCTCAAGTCTTGATAAAATAACTAAAATCAAAAAAATGATTAAAAATCACAATATCTTACTTGAGGTTGATGGCGGAATTAATCCCTTGACCGCACAACAATGTGTCGCGGCGGGTGCTGATATCTTGGTCGCAGGTACTGCGGTCTTTAAAACGGATGAATATCAAAAAAACATTGAAGCATTAAAATAGGAGCAGATAAAAATGGCAAAGGTATTGGTGGTTGAAGATGAACAGGCGCTTGCACTTCTTTTGAAGTATAACCTAGAAAAAGAAGGTTACGATGTCATTATCGAATCAAGAGGCAATAAAGTTTTAGGTGTTGTCGAAAGTCAGCTTCCTCAAGTGATCTTGCTTGACTGGATGCTGCCGGAATTATCCGGTGTCGAAATTTGCAAACTCATACGTTCAAAACCTGATTTGAAAAATATTCCGATTATCATGCTGACTGCCAAAGGCCAGGAAGAAGACAAAGTCAAAGGCTTAAATGCCGGTGCTGACGATTATGTCACCAAACCGTTTTCGGTACCTGAACTGATGGCTCGGGTTAAAACCAACATGCGCCGAGCACCTGAAATTTTGGCCACAAAAACATTGACCTATAAAGACATTACTATTGATTTGGTACAAAAAAAGGTTTTCCGCGGCAAAAATTATGTACACCTCGGCCCGACGGAGTTTCGGCTCTTAAAAATCTTGGTTGAAAATCCTTCGCAGGTTTTCTCGCGTGAATATCTGCTTAAAACCGTGTGGGGAAATAATATTTACGTTGAATCGCGCACAATTGACGTCCATATCCGACGTTTAAGAAAAGCCTTAAATGCATTCGGAGAAGATTATATCAGAACCGTACGCGGAACAGGTTATTCAATCGATACTGATGAAACAGATTAGTTGCATTTTAATTCTTCTGTCGTGACT
This sequence comes from uncultured Pseudomonadota bacterium, assembly GCA_902767055.1. Taxonomy (GTDB): domain Bacteria; phylum Pseudomonadota; class Alphaproteobacteria; order RF32; family CAG-239; genus UBA1254. The sequence continues at coordinate 2,961 of CACXFX010000016.1, read as the reverse complement.
TCAACGGTAAATGTCAGTGCTTTCTTTGAATCTTTTTCAAGATCAATTTGCCATTCATACATATTCGCATTTTTATCTGAAAAAGCACCTTTCATACTTTCTTTGACAACTTTGGTTTGAGGACCGATCGGTTGTTTAAAAACGACGGATACATCCTTTTCTCCTCCGTTTCTTAAATCAACACTTGCATCATAAGCTTTAACAATTTTATAACGCGGGCATTTATCCGTTTTGGCTGTGATAACTGCTTCATTGATTTTTCGAATATTGGACACTTTACCATCTATCACAACATCAAACATTTTTCCGATTTCAAGCTCCAATTTTTCACCTTTCGGTGTCTGAGCAATTTTGTTTTCACCGATAAATTGCAAATTTCCTTTCGAATCATTTTCATAAAAACGCATAATACCGCTCGGTAAAGGCAACCCTAAATTCGACTCGGCATCGTTTTGAATGATATAATAAAGTGCCGGATGCAACTTTTCAAAATGTGCGGCATATGAATTGGAAAAATAAAGAGGCGAAGACAAGCGTCCCTCTTTTTGATATAAAACACCCTGCTCTTCTATCAATGCCATTTGTTTGGTCTGGTTGTCCTCAATATTCGTGCGATGCGGCAAAGTATAAAGCTGATAAGCGCTGAAAGCCTCAGGCATCACCGAAGAAGCCTCAAAAGCACTGTCTGAAAGCATATTAACGCTCATATTTTTTGCCATCATAACGCCTCGAGCCATCATCGGCGCATCATATACCTGTTCGACATCACCTGCAATCAATTGGACGGCCGCATTCTCATATGCGGCGCCTGAATTATTCGTGATGCTGACCCATCCTGTTAAATCAAGTGTCTTCTCATCATTGATACCGGCCACATAATTTGTCTTCCATGAAATACCCGTGCTTAAATAAGCAAGCGTTATATCTTCTAAGCCTCCCTGTAAACTTGCGATTTTTGCCGCCAATGTCGGTTTTTGATTGAGTTTTTGCGGCAGATTTTCAAACACCAAGCGCCCGTCAAAATTCGTTTCGATACCATAATCAAACCTCAAAATCGGCTGACCTGCCTGATAAGCGACAAGCTCGGCATTTTCAAAAACGTTTTTCCCCGTTTCCTGATTAAAACGAACAGTCTTAATATTTTGACCGACCGATTTTTCAATAATATTTGAAGGCGTTAAAAGAGCATAATCATAATTTTGTTCCAAAACACGAATATCTTTACCCAAAATCATCACACTTTCAGGTTTAATTGATGTTGCAACCCCTTCAAACGCAATCAGATTTTCACCTTTGATAAAATGTGCCGGCCGCACATCTTTAATCAAAGCCAGATTATTGTTATAAACCGTGATGGAAATATCTTTTGATGCCGGTTTTTCAATCTCTTGAGCCACGGCATTTAAACTTACCAAAACAGGCAAGAAAGCCGCAAACGTCCGAATTTTCATAAGATTATCCTTTCAATACAAAACTCTTTTTTTTTAAATAAGCGCTTTTAAAAAATATTGCAACACTTTATTGCCTTAAAGACTGAAAGTTTCTTCATTGTCATAAAAAAAGTCATAAAGCCTTAAATATACCGTTATTTGAAAGACACTGACAATTGCATGTTTCATACTTAAAACAAACGGTGAAAGCGCCCCGAAAAAGCTTAAAACAAACGGAAATAATGCATAGCAAACAAACAAAATCAATGCAATTTTGATATATGATCCGTGCGTTTTGGTATAGGCACTCCAAAGCGACTGATCGCCGCCGTTGATACTTGATATCCATGCAAAACCCGGAATAAAAAAAGTAAATGTTAAAAAGAATACCATCGGCACATAAAGCAAAAATTGTCCCAGCCGTGATGCGTTCAAAAAATAATAACCGTTTTTTAAAAATGCATAAATATCTGGAAAACCGATAAGCCATTCAGCCATATATTTCAGCATCTTAAGTCCGACATGCCCGCAAATCACAACAAAAAGCGACAAAGCAAAAATCACGACCATTTTAATCACGGAATTGACGATTTTTTCACTCGTAAACAGTGGTTTTTGCTCATAATAAAAGCTAACAAAGAGATAATAAAAGACATAGCAAAAAAGGCCGTAAAAAACAATCATCGCCGTTTGGTGCTTAAAGGCATATTTTAGGCTCAAAAATGAAGCAATAAAAGAAGCAAGCCCGAAAACCACCAAAACAAATACATTTTTTGCCATAAAAGATAATGTATCAATGCAAAATTGTTTTAAGTTCAGGCTTTTTTGCATCATAAAATCCTTATACGTTCCTTGTTTTCATAAAATTTTCGAGCCAATGTATATCATACGTTCCGTCAATAAATTCCGGCGCTGAAATAACATCTTGCAAAAGCGGTATCGTCGTATCAATCCCCATAATGACAAATTCATCCAAAGCACGACGAAGCCGCATAATCGCCGTACTGCGCGTTTTTGCACTGATAATTAATTTTGCAATCATACTGTCATAACTTGCCGGTATCGTATAACCGGAATAAACTTCCGAATCCACTCTGACGCCGAGTCCGCCCGGTGCATGCCATTCATCAATTTTACCCGGAGAAGGCATAAAGGTATTCGGATTTTCGGCATTAATGCGACATTCAATCGCATGCCCCGAAAATACAATGTCTTCTTGCTTAAAACTTAAATGCGCACCGCTTGCAATCCTGATTTGCTCGCGCACAATATCGATATCCGTAATGGCTTCGGTCACGGGATGTTCTACCTGCAAACGGGTATTCATTTCCATAAAATAGAATTTACCGTCTTCATACAAAAATTCTAATGTACCGGCATTGGTATAACCGATTTTTTGTATGGCTTTGCGTACGGTTTTACATATATTTTGACGTGCGCTTTCATTCAAAGCCGGCGACGGACTTTCTTCAATAACCTTTTGATTGCCCCTTTGAATAGAACAATCTCTTTCACCCAAATGAACAACATT
>CACXFX010000015.1 GCA_902767055.1 uncultured Pseudomonadota bacterium | reverse complement strand
TGACACTTTTGGTGTTTATACAATCTAAATAAAATAAGTGCTTGACCAAAAGCAAAATGCTTTGTAATGTATCAAAAATAAAGGAACTTTTCTTTTTGATTGAACAAAATTTGAAAGAAAAAAATGAAAACAATATGTGTAATATTAGGCACACGGCCTGAGGCGATAAAACTGGCTCCTGTTATTTTAACCTTAAGGAAAAACAAAAATTATCGCGTTTTAGTGGTAAATACCGAACAGCAAAAAGAACTTTCCAATCAAACGCTTTCTTTTTTTTCAATTAAGCCTGATTTTCGGCTTGATGCGATGATACCGAATCAAACGCTCGGCGGAGTACAGGCTCGCATGCTGGAAAAGCTCGCAAAAGTGTATGATAATAATCAAATTGATGCGACGATTGTCCAAGGTGACACGATGACTGTTTTTTGCGCAGCATTAAATTCTTTTTATCATAAAATACCTGTTTTTCACGTTGAAGCAGGATTGCGTTCATACAACTTGTTTGAGCCTTTTCCTGAAGAAGCGATGCGCCAAATGACATCAAGAATAACAGATTTACATTTTGCTCCGACAAAGTTGGCATATCAAGCTCTTTTACATGAAGGAATTAAAAAAGACAGCATTGTTTTAACGGGTAATACGGTCATTGATGCACTTGATTGTTTGTCATCCGATGTGCTCAAAAATGCGCAAAAAAAACTGGAAACAAAAAATATAAAATTTGATGATAAACTTGTATTGGTTACTGCCCACAGAAGAGAAAATCATGGTGAGCGTTTGGATAAAATTTTATCGGCCATCAAAATATTGGCAGAACAATTTTCCGACCATCAGTTTGTGTTGCCGGTCCATCCGAATCCGAATGTGCATGACAAAGTGCACCAAATTTTGGGAAAACTTTCTAATGTTGTATTAACGGAACCGTTGGATTATCCCGAGCTTGTTTGTTTGATGAAAAATACAAAACTTGTTTTAACTGATAGCGGCGGTATACAGGAAGAAGCTCCGACTTTCGGCAATCCTGTTTTGGTAATGCGTTATGAAACGGAACGAACAGAGGGTGTCAAAGCCGGATTCGCAAAACTTGTCGGCGCCGATGAACAAAAAATTATAACGGAAGCAAGCTCTGTTTTATCAAAACTTAAATCTGAAACGCGCCTAGACGGACGCCAAAATCCATATGGCGACGGACAGGCGTCTTTAAAAATTGTTGAAGCGATTAAAAATTATTTTTTAAAGGATAACAAAAAATGATACCTAAAATCTTGCATTTTGTATGGGTCGGTGATAAGCCGAAACCTGAATTGGTCTTGAAATGTATCGAGAGTTGGAAAAAGTATTGCCCGGATTATGAAATCAAAGAATGGGGAAACGATTGCTTAAAAGATATTGACAATACCTATGTTAAAGAGGCTTTTGAAGCTAAAAAATGGGCTTTTGTGTCTGATTATATCAGGCTTTTTGCCTTAAAAAAATATGGCGGATTTTATGTGGATTCAGATTTGGAGATTACGCAAAATCTTGATGAATATTTATCTTATGAATTTGTAAGCGGTTATGAAAATTATAATCATTACATATCTCCGATTACAGCCTTAATGGGGGCGCAGAAAGGCAGTTTAATTATTAAAGCACTTTTAAGTGAATACGATAGACGGCATTTTATACTAAAAGACGGCTCTTATGACCAAACAACAAATGTGACGTCAATTACAAAATTATTTGAACAAAAATATGGCTTAAAAGCCCCATATATCGGTACATCAAGAACATTACTCGGTAAAGATGGCGTTATAGAGCCATATTGGATTTTTTGCACGCCCGAAGAAGGTAAGCCGAATTATTCTATACATCACTTCAATGGTTCATGGCTTGACGAATACAAAAGAAAAAATATATTTTCCGTAGGCAGATGGACTTTCGTTAAATTCAAACAAATCAAACAAATTAAAAGTGTTGTTTTACCGCTTCAGCAAAACGAAAAAATTTTGTGGCGTTTCCAAATGGTAAACAAACGATGTGTGTACGCCTTACTGCTTAAAGAGGATAAAAAATGGAAAATATAAATGTCGTCATGATGTTTAATGATAATTATGTGATACCGGGTGGTGTTGCTATTTTAAGCCTTCTTAAAAATTCAGACCCTTCATATTTATACAGTCTTTCGATTTTGCATAACAATATTACAGATGAACATCAACAAAAATTGAAAAGTATCGTAAAAAGTTTTGGCAATGCACAACTGAAATTTATAAATATGCATAACCGTTATCAAGAATTTATTTTGGATTTGGATTATCCGAAAGAAATTTTATACAAACTTTGTCTTCCGTCAATTTTTAAGGATTGTGATAAAATTATTGTAACAGATGTTGATGTGGTTTTTACGGGCGATGTGGCTCAAGAATATATCAATTTTACAACCGATGAATATTTTGCGGGCGTCAAGCAAATTGAGTATGCCTACCATCCACCTTTTTCAACTGATTTAAGTGATAAAAATTATCATTTTACGGTTGGTGCCGGTTATATGATTTATAATCTGAAATCAATGCGGCAAGATCATATTGAGCAAAAATGCATCGATTTTTTAAAAAAGAATATCGCTTATTTAAAGCTGCCGGATCAAGAAGTGTTGTGTCAGGTTTGTTATCCGAAAATAAAGCTCTTACACCCCAAAAATATGACTTTAACTTTATGGTACGTCGAAAAAGAATACACATTTTGTTATGATTACACGGCAAGAAAAGAAGAAATCGATGAAGCTTTAAACAATCCCGTTCAATTGCATTATGTCAATCCACCACCGCATTATAAATACCCTCAAAAATGGAAAAAACCTTGGACAGACCCTTTCTGTCCAAAAGCTGAAATATGGTATTATTGGCTTGCTCAAACACCGTTTTTTGAAGAAAGCTTCAGAACGCATCTGCATTTAAATGAAAAAACTGTCAGAAAGAAAAAGAAAACGCTCAAGCAAAGATTATTAAAAATTGTTTTTCCTCATATTAAATCTTAATTATATCAGTTTGAATAACTTAAATTTATGATTGAATAATGATTTGTTGTTTATTCTTTCCTGTTTTGGGTTGAAAAAAAAATTGTCCGGCATAGTATAAGGCCAGTTTTGAAACTTATTTTTTAGGAGATTTTTAAGATGCCTTTGATTTCGATGCGTCAAATTTTGGATCATGCGGCCGAAAACGGTTATGGCGTTCCGGCGTTTAATATCAACGATATGGAGCAGGTTTTGGCTGTTTTGCAGGCAGCACGTAAGGTCAATGCCCCTGTTATTTTGCAGACATCAACCGGTGCGCGCAAGTTTGCCGGCGATCCGATGATCAGACATATGGTACAGGCCGGTGTTGAAATGTTTCCGGAATTGCCGATTTGTATCCATCAGGATCACGGTTCTTCGGTTGATATTTGCCAGAGTGCAATCGTTAACGGTTATACTTCCGTGATGATGGACGGTTCTTTAGAGGCTGATGGTAAGACGCCTTCAAGTTATGAATACAATGTTAAAGTAACAAAAGAAGTTGTGGCTCGTGCACATGCCGTTGGTGCCTCAGTCGAGGGTGAGCTTGGTGTGATCGGATCACTTGAGACAGGTAAGGGCGATAAAGAAGACGGTCATGGTGCAGAAGGCACGATTGATAAAAAACGCTTAGTGACTGATCCGGATGAAGCTGCAAAATTTGTGGCCGAAACAAATGTTGATGCTTTAGCGGTGGCTGTCGGTACATCGCATGGCGCTTATAAATTTACGCGCAAGCCTGACGGCGAAATTTTAGCCATCGATGTGATTGAAAAAATCCACAAAAAATTGCCGAATACGCATATGGTGATGCATGGTTCTTCTTCCGTTCCGCAAGAATTGCAAGATTTAATCAATGCTTATGGTGGGGCTATCCCGCAGACATATGGTGTGCCGGTGGAAGAGATTGTTCGCGGTATTAAGTCAGGTGTCAGAAAGGTCAATGTTGATACGGATTGTCGTATGGCCATCACCGGTGCAATCAGACGTTTGTTTGTTGAAGCGCCGAAGGAATTTGACCCGCGTAAATACTTAAAACCCGCCATTGAAGAAATGCAAAAAGTTTGCGAAGCACGTTATGTCGCTTTCGGTGCGGCCGGATTTGCAGATAAGATTAAAGTCGTTCCGTTGTCTGAAATGGCTAAGAGATATTAATCTTTATTAAACAGGGTACAAAAAAAGTCGTCCTTTATCAGGGCGATTTTTTTAAATCTTTGCCTTTACTTTTGTTCTTTTAGGGCGTATGGTTGCAGTATGAACAAGTTAAAAGAAAATATATTACTCTTGTCGTGTTGTGCGCCTTGTAGTTGTGCCGTAATTAAAAAAATGGCAGAGGAGGGGTGTTGTTTTTCGGTTGTTTTTTATAATCCGAATATCATTCCGATGGCAGAATACGAAAAACGCCGCGACGAAAATAAGCGTGTTTGCGATTTGTATGGCGTGCCTTTTATTGAGCTTGAGTATGATAATGAACGTTGGTGCGCCTTGATTAAAGGGCTTGAAAATGAACCGGAAAGAGGGCGGCGTTGCAGTGTGTGCTTTGAGATGCGCCTTGAGCGCGTGATGGGCTATGCACTTAAAAACGGTTTTACACATGTTGCTTCTGTTTTGGGCGTTTCGAGGTATAAAGACTTAAATCAAGTTAATGCCGCGGCAGGGAAAGCATCAAACAAAACGGGATGTCCGTATCTTGAAATTGAAGGACGAAAGGGCGGAATGCAGGATTTGCGCGCCGCATTAATTAAAGAACTTGATCTGTACAGTCAAAATTATTGCGGTTGCAAACCGCGGATTTAATTTTTTTATTTGACAAGCTAATTTTTTTATGGTTTAATGACAACAAGCGGTGAGGGTGACCTTATTGCTTAAAGAACCGAGAGGTTCGGGGCTTTCAACGGCTCTTTGTATGGGTGATGCCGAAAAATAGTATCACATTTTGATGCTGTTTTTTTGTGTCAAAATTCCCCGCTTTAGGCTCGGGGAGATTATGGCGTATGTACAGGCTTATTTCAAGCTAAAGGCCATAATAGTCATATGCCCATACATGATTGTTGAACTCCCCGATCACCTATTAAAGGTGGTCAATTTTTTAATAACAATTTTTTAAAAAGGATAAAAAATGATGAAAAAAGAACAATATATGCTGACTTTGTTGATAGAATTGGCATTTGCATCATCTGCTTTGGCTGCAACTTGTCCTG
>CACXFX010000014.1 GCA_902767055.1 uncultured Pseudomonadota bacterium | reverse complement strand
TTAAATCAGAATTTTCATCAAACGCAATTTCAATCATAATTTGATTATGGACTTTTTATAATTTCAAATCAAGTCTTTTTAAACAAAGGCAACACTCCTTCCCGTCACCCTCCATATTGTCATCCTGGAATCGAAGATGAGCAAGCTTGTCGCGCTCCACTTGTTTCAGGATCCCCTTACAACGTCACCCCTCCGAGGCGCCAGCCGAGGATTAGGGGTCTCCTTCCCGTCACCCCTCCAAGCACAGTGAGGATTAGGAGTCCGCCCTTTTTTAGCAATCCCTAAACAAAAAAACGGCACCTTTTAAGGGGTGCCGTTTCTTTTTTATGGATTAAATCATGTTTCTTTGGATGACAATTGTAGTAAAAAGAAATAAAACTACAACTACTTGAAGATCTTGACAAGCTTGTCATTGAAGTAGACAGTGCAAACACCATCCTTAACCTCAATCTTGTAACCGCCGACCTGAGAGGTCTGCTCTGCAGACGTCCAGTTCCAAGTATTCATGGATTTCTGGGTCAGAGAGCGGACAGCAGTACCATTATCGAAATAAACGATCTGGTTGCTACGGTCCTCAACGGTGGCAAGCTGCCAATTGCCGTTTTTGTTGGTATCATAACCGGCAACATAGTCGCTGTTATAATAGTCCTTCTCAACGTAATTGGCGTTCTTAATCTCTTCATCGGTAGGCAGAGCGACGTCAGCACTTGCTGCGGCAAACGGGATGTAGGCACCCTTGTGCTCCTTGGTGACGATGGCAAGACCCTTGATCTTATCAAGGTGTCCGTCGGCGTTGACATACTTGGAACCATTCCAAACAGCGGCCACGGCGCGGACATTAACTGCCAAAATCGTACCGGGGACAAGGTCCTCAATCTCGACTTCAACCAGAATCTGACGCTTCACAGCATCAGACAGGTTGTCGATGGTGGTACCGTCAATGGTGTACACCATATTGAAGTTCTCCTTATAATCAGAGACGTTATAGGTGATACCGCTGATGGTCTTGGTGCCGGCAGGAACAAGGGCATCCGTGGAGTTTGCAAAGGTGGAGGTACCTACGAAAGTATAGCTGTAATTACCTTTCTTAAAGGTCATCTTGCTATCATATCCGTAGTCAGCAATGTTGTCATCGCTGCTCACACCGTTAGAAAGGGTGCTATATACCTGTCCCTTGGTGTTCTCTACAGTCCAGTAACCGTTGGTGCTGGTGCTGGTGGTGACATTACGGGTACCGTTGTAAACGGTGCTGTAATTTTCACCATACATGTCTTTTCCGCTCTTGGCACTGAGGTTCTTATTGGGGGTATAAGGATAATCCTGTTTCCAGGTCCTTACGCCATCCGTCACATCGTACTCATGCACGACGGGACGACCGTTAACAACCTCGGGCTCATACTCCTGAGTGGTCTCGGGGGTATAAGTGCCAACCATCGAATCCTCGATGGTGTAGGCCTTTGCCTCACCGGTAGCAGCCTTGGTGGCAACACCATTATCCTGAACCAGCATCACATTGACCTGAGGGGTCAGCGTGACAGTGTTTCCATTGACATTGGCATTGATACCTTTGGCCTTGACGGTCTCACAATAAGTGTGAGAAAGCGTCATGCCCTCGGTCAGGTCTTCCTCGGTCACTACACGAACATTCAGCGTCTGGCCGTTGTTCACGGTAGCGTTGAAGTTCTGGATCGTACGCTCCTTTTTCACACCGCCCTCGGTGACAGTAGTGACCTGATTACCGGTACGGGTCACCGAAGTGATCTTGTACTCTTTGTTCAGGTTATCCTTGCTGTCAACGGAGAAGTTGGTAGCACCGCTGATATTGGCACTGACCTCCAGAGGGTGGGTTTCAGTCTTGCGACCGGTCTCCACACCGTCGGTATAGGTCACCACATCCCAGCTGTTGGCGTTGACTTTGGTCGTCAGGTTTGCACCCGAGGTCTCAAAGATTGCCTCGTAGCGCTTATTTTCAATCTCAGTGGTGGTTACCACTTTGACCAAAATCTGGCGCTTCACAGCATCGGCGGGTTTGCCAATCTCATTACCATCAATCGTATAAACACCGTTAAAATTCTCCTGATAATCGAAGACATTGTAGACGATGTTATTGATGGTCTTGGTGCCGGCAGGAACAAGGGCATCTGTCTTGTTAGACAGCACCATCTTGCCTTCCCAAGTATAGCTGTAATCACCATCGGTATAGGTAACTTTGCTATCAAATCCGTAGTCAGCGATGTTGTCATCACTGTCGGAACCATTGGAAAGGGTGGAAGTTACCTGACCTTTCGTATTCTCCACAGTCCAGTATCCATTCGAGACAGGATTGGTCTTCACATTGCGCGTACCATTGTAGGTCGTAGCATAGTTCTTACCATACATATCTTTGGCGTTCTGGGCGGTGATACCGAAGTTCAGCGGGCACTTATCCGTGCGGATTTCGGTGCGGTCTTTATCATTGACCACGCGCTCCACGAGCACGACAAGCTCACCATTCTTCACCGTGGGCGTATAAACGGTGTCAACCTTGTCGGCCGGCTTTGCCTTCACAACCTCATAGAAGGGATTGTAAATGACATAGTCCTTGGTCTCGGTCTTACCGTCAAGCTTGGTAATCACCACGGGCACGGTGTAGTTAGGCACGATTTTCATCGTGTTTTCAGCTACACGCACGGTATCAATCTTGCAAGAAATCTTGTCAAAATCGATAGCGGCAAAACCAAGGCTCATACCCTCAGCAGTTTCGCTGGTCACCTTGAAGTCGATGGTCTGGACTTTTTTATTGTCAAAGGTCGCGGTCACAGTTGCGGCCACAGTCTTGACGTTAAAGTTCCCATCCTTCTTACTGGTGCTGTTGGCATTTCCCTTAATAGAGGAAAGCTTGAGCTGACCCAGCATGGAAGCATCTTCGACCTCGTAGCTGTCAACAGAATTGACGTTACCGTTCAGGTAAAGATTGCGAACCACGTTGTTACGGCCTGTTTCCACGGTTTCGGTATACTCCACTTCGTCCCAAGAATTGGCATACTGTCCATCCTCGTGATAAAGCTTTGCACCCTCGGCCTTGAAATTAGCCTTGAACTCCTGATTCTCAACCTTCACATTGGCGTTAGCCTTGACGCGGAGCTGGGTTTCGCCTTTGGCGGAGAGCTCAAGCTTGGCGCTCTTCTCACCGGCAGTTACGGTATACACGGGCAAAATCTCTGCAGTGTACAGAGAAATGTTGTAGTATACACCATTAATGAGGGTAAGTTCGGCTTTGCCAAAGTCTTGTTTCACAGCTTCAGACGCCTGAACCATTTTAGCGTTGAAAGTAACGCTCTGGTCTTCATAGGTCAGGGTGACACTTTCGTCACCGTAGACCTCGAAGTGGGTCTTGAACTCGTCGGCCTTGATGCCATTGCTCGAGGTGGTCGCAATAGCCTTGTTGCCCGTACCGTTCCACTTTTCGGATACAATCTGATAAGCGGTATTGGTCGGATAAACAGGGTTGTTATCGCTTCCCTTGGCCCAAGCGGTGAAATCAAGAGTTTTCTTGTAAACTTCACGCACTTTGCTAATGGTCCACTCTTCCTTCACGATCCACTCGCCGACAATCTTGCCATCTTCTTTGTAGAGCTCAACCTCATCCCAACGACGAACGAATTCGTCCTCGGGATCGGGCTCAACGTAGAAGCGCAGGCTGAGAGTGTCCTTCATGGTGAAGGTCTTGGAAGCCTTCTGGGCGTCCTTTACAAAGCCGTCCTTGATGCTGGCGACATTGGTCACCGTGGCGACATAGTCGCGGACTTTGTAGTAGGCCTTGCTGCCGTCGATGCTCTTGTTATAAACATCGGTAGAATCGAGCTTAACGCTGCGATTCCAGATGGCATCAGGGAATTCGGCCTTGAGGGTGTCCTTCTGGAAGAAAGCATTGGTAGAATACCAAGAGTCCGAATAATCGGCGCCATACTTGGCGTTCTCAAGGCGGAAAGCCTGAGTGCGGGTCACCTGCGTGCCCCACCAACCATTCTTAGCATCCCACTCAGATTTCTGAGTGTCGAGTTTGCCTTCAGCGTACTTGACGCCTGAAAGCTCGCTTTCAGCTTCCACGGTAACGACTTTGGTCGCTTCCCCGTAAGCACCGAAGGGGCGCTCATAAGAGGTTTCGTAGAGGGTGGAATTACCCTTTTCGAACTTCGCGAAGAAGCTGAAGTTTTCGCTCAGCTCTTCCCAAAAATTCTTCTCAATGAGAGAAGTCTTCTTGGGGGCAGCCCAGGAAGTGCTCTGTTCGGGAGCTTCGAGATTAAATTCCTTGGTGCAGGAGTTAAAACCAAACACCATCGCGGCCATCATACCGATGACGGCGATCATTTGCATTTTCTTTGCCATAGTAGTAGATTTTTATTTTATTATTATTTTTTACTATTTTATAGGCACACCAAAAGAAACATGAAAAATCTTTCCATATTTACATCTAATCGCCATACTTATAAACAAACTTTATATAATTCAGTCTATAACATAGCACATTTTGAATCGAAAAACAAGTAAAAAATTGCGCATTTTTGATTTTTTTGTTTATTTTTTTGTACAAAATTAAAATATCGTTAATTTTTTTCTTTAACTCATTGAATCTTCTTTATTTTTATAAAAACAAAAAAAATCAGCCTCAAATGTTAAGGCTGATTTTTTTTCTTAGAATCGATAGCGCAATGTGACGCCAAAGCTCCACGCTTCCTCGTTCCATATACTGATCACATTATTATCATTTTTGTCGTTGTGAGGATCGACGGAATACACAAAACGTGCAAACAGCAAGATATCTGTGTTCTTCAAGCCGCTCGTCAACAAATTTGTTTTAACCCAGAATTGACCGCCGAATTTAAAACACCACGACGTGTAATGAATCGGATCATCGTCATCGTCGTCGTCATCATCATCGTCATTTTTACCATCATCTTCGTCGTCGATAAAGTAGAGTGAACCGGATGATTTTCCCGTTCCGACAAGAGCATCAAAACCTACGCCCAAAGGGTGATTATTGCCGGTTTCAACACCGAATTTACCCATAAAGTCGCAGGTTACTTCATACTTATCCTGACGATCGAAAGCCGCCACCAAGCCTAAACTGTAAGCAAACCCCATACGATTGAGCTCCAGCATATCACCTTTGATCGTCCCCGGCACAAACTTTAAGGTATAATCGACATTTAAACCGAAATTAAGCTGATTTTGCAAATCCGGCAAACCTGGCAACTTACTTCCGGAACCTTTCGAATCACCGTCAGAATCATCACCGTCCATATCTTTGTCCTTACCGGCAATCATCGATATACCGAGTTCCTGATAAATCAGATGCCGCCTTGCAAACCGGCTTTTACCTTGAATGGGAACGCTGACTCTGGTATTCAGCGGATCATACACGTCGTTTTCATCCAACATTTTTTTTGCCAACGCATTGATTAACTCTGCGGTTACATCCTTGTTGGCGACGTTTTGTTCGACTGGATTTTGAGTACCGGTCGTGTCTTGAAACATAACCTCGTTTTGTTCTTGCGCATATGCCTGGCATACCGCAACAATCGTGCAAAGCACGAAGATGACAAACTTTTTCATAAATTATAGAGATTTTAATTTTTTGACATATATTTTTAATTTGTCCATAATATGACACAAATCAAATTCAAATGCAAGTATTTTTTTATCTGAAAGTGAAAAAAAATTAAAAGAGGCCTAAAATATCCTGAGGATAACAAAAAAAATGTTGCATATTTTTTGGTCAGGTTGTATTAAATTGGGCAAAACGGATTTTATTTATAATCCGATGTTTTGGTTCGAAATTTTTAAAAAGGAAACAAATTATGGTATCTATGGCAGAAAAAATGGCCGCAAATCTTGATGTATCGGTTTTTTCAAAAGCCGAAGATTTAAAAAAACGTTTGTGGTTTACGATTCTCGCACTGATTATCTTCCGACTCGGCACGTTTATTCCGTTGCCGGGCATTGATGCAAGCATTTTGTCTGAAGTTTTTTCACAGCATTCGGGCGGCATTTTAGGCATGTTTAACATGTTTTCCGGCGGTGCATTGTCACGTATGACGATTTTTGCCTTAAACATCTTTCCTTACATCTCGGCTTCAATTATCATTCAGCTCGGCCAAAGCGTCATTCCTTCATTAATGGCGTTGAAAAAAGAGGGTGAAGCCGGACATCGCAAGGTGACGCATTATACAAAAGTTTTGACTGTCTTGATTACGATGATTCAAGGCTACGGTATTGCGGTCGGATTAGAGAGCATTTCAGGCGCAAGCGGTGCTTCCGCCGTTGTTATCCCGAGTTTTGTCTTCCGCTTTACAACCGTTGTTTCTCTTGTCGGCGGTACGATGTTTGTCGTTTGGCTTGGTGACCAAATCACATCGCGCGGTGTGGGCAACGGCTCATCATTGATTATTACGGTCGGCATTATCGCCAACATTCCGGCGGCTCTTGCCCGTACGTTTGAACTTGGGCGAATCGGCTCAATGTCGATGGCTGTGATTATGCTCTTACTCGTGATGGCGCTCGGCTTGGTTTATGTAATTGTGTTTGTTGAACGTGCACAACGCAAGATCATCATTCAGTATCCGAAGCGTCAGGTCGGTATGCGTATGACAGCGGCTGAAAGTTCGCACTTACCCTTAAAGATTAACCCGACAGGTGTTATTCCGCCGATTTTTGCGAGCTCGTTATTGTTATTGCCGATGACAATTGCCAATTTTTCGGCACAAAACGGTCCGTCTTGGGTACAAACATTAAATCAATGGCTCAGCCATGGCCAACCGCTATATTTGATTTTGTACGCATTGCTGATTGTGTTCTTCTCGTTTTTCTATACGGCAGTTGTGTTTAATCCTGAAGAAACAGCCGACAATTTGAAAAAACATGGCGGCTTTATTGCCGGTATCCGTCCGGGCAACAGCACGGCCGAATATTTGGATTACGTGATTACGCGTTTGACGGTTTTGGGTGCGACTTATTTGACGGCTTTGTGTATTTTACCTGAAATTTTGATTGCCAAACTTTCGGTACCGTTTGTCTTGGGCGGCACAACGCTTTTGATCGTTGTTCAAGTGACGATGGATTTTATGACACAGGTTCAGTCGCATTTAATTGCCTATCAGTACGAAGGCTTGATTAAAAAAGCGGCCATTGTCAATCAAAAAAGACGTCGTTAAACCAAAATGCAAAAACATTTGAGAATCGTTTTAACGGGGGCGCCCGGGTGCGGTAAAGGCACTCAGGCGCGTCTTTTGTGCGAAAAGCTGCCGATTTGCCACCTTTCGACGGGCGAAATGTTGCGCGCTTATGCCCTAAAAGATACACCTCTCGGACATGAATTAAAACAAAGACTCGATAAGGGTGAATTTGCAACCGACGAAATGATTATTCAAATGGTATCTTCCCGCATTGATGAACAAGACTGCCAAAACGGATTTATTTTAGACGGCTTTCCGCGAACGCTTCCTCAAGCCGAAGCTTTAGAAGATATTTTAAAACAAAAAAACTTAACCCTTGATGCCGTCATCGAAATTCAGGTACCCGATGAAATTATCATGGAGCGCATTTTGGGCCGTTATACTTGTGCGGTATGCTCTGAAGGCTATCACGACAAAAATCGCAAACCCAAAATATACGGCGTATGCGACAAATGCGGCTCTACGGAATTTGTTCGTCGTGCCGACGACAACAGACAGACGGTTAAAAACCGCTTGGTCAAATACCGTGAATTGACCTATCCGACAATTTCATATTTTGAAAAACGCGGCTTGCTTTATTGCGTTGACGGCACCGGCACAATTGAAGCGACAGCAAAAAAAATTGCTAAAGTTTTAGGGCTTGAATAACTTCTATTTATGCAAGTTTTAATTTTTTAGCCGCACTCGAAATTTGCATTAAGGTATAACTTGCGATTTCTTCGGCAGGATATCCCGTCGTTTTACAGTCAATCTCGGCTTTATATAAAAGCGCCAAGACATCCAAAATTGCTTTTTTCTTCCAAATTTTAAGTTGCATGACAAAATCTGACTTTCGAAACCACATCAAGGGCGGACGCAACGCTGCAACGGCACCGTCTGATGTTGCCCCTTTTTCAATTGCCCCGCAACATTCCAAAAGACGCATAAAGTGGTAGGTTACCTGACGCAAAACCTGAACAGGCTCTTCCCCTTCATTTAACAAAAAACGATACGACTTAAGCGCTCCTTCGGCATTGCCGGACGCTATAAAATAACAGACATCTTCAAAAGTGCTTGCCGAAGTATCACTGACCGCTTTTTGAACATCGTCTAATGTGATGTTTTTCTTTGATCCGATATAAGTTATCAGTTTTTCAAGCTCGCCGGCACTTGCCTTGCGGTCAACGGACAACCTTTGACATAAAAGCGAAAAAGCATCTGTTGCAATCGTGATGTTTTGAGAGGCCAAAAAACTTTTGACATAACTTGAAATATCTTCCTGCCGATCGTCATAACACGAAATCAAAGCCCCGAACGGCGCATCTTTGACAAAGCTGACAAGCGATGACTTTGTATTAAGACTTGAAGAGCTCATCACAAGAAGCGTATCTGAAGTTGTCCCATCAAAGAGCTCCTTTAGGGGCTTTGTTAAATTATTATTGACATCTTTAATGACCAAAACACGGCGTCCGCCCATCAGCGAGGCGGCATTGTATTCACCAAACAAAAGACCGATATCCTTTTCCAAAGCACTCATTTCAAAAGTGCTTACCAAAAAAGCATCATCCGCATCGGGGGTCACACTTAAAACAAACTGGCGGATCAGATCGGCAATCATTCCTTCATTAGACCCGAAAAGCAGAACACACCTCAAATTCGGATCAGGAGTTTTAAAATAACGATCGATATCTGTTTTTTTATAATTCATTTGCCTTGTCGTGCTGAGTTAACAGAAAATGAAAATAAGCGCCGATTCTCAAAGATATGTCATCGGCCATAATTTTGGCCGCATCTTTTTCGGCCTTTTTGCCGGAAAAAGTCGTCGAATACGGATTAGCCATAATGTCATAACCTAAAAGCGCTAAAGTATCACCTTCAAGAAGCTTCTGACCGGTTGACACATCATACATCGAATAATTCAATTTATATTCGATGCGCTCACGCGTCGCGGTAATATCATCGCGCATAGCCTGATTGGTGGCGAATTTTTCGACATTATCGATTTTCAAACGATATTTCGGCTTGTCCGGCGCACCTTTCGGCGTTAAAGTATCCAAAAGTTCTCCTCGCACAAGCTGACCGATACGCTCACCGGCCGGCTCAATTTTGATTTGAGCAATTTCCTGACTGATTGAGGTATCAAACTGCCCCTTATAATACCATTTTTCATCGGAATGACGCTCGACATAAAGCGGTTTAAACCCGCAAGACGCAAGCCCCAATATAAATACGAGTATTTTTAACTTATGCCACAATGTTCACAATCCTATTTTTAACAACAATGATTTTTTTAATCCCGGATTGAGCCGTTTGCCGCGCAACATTTTCAAGGCTGAGCGCAACTTTTTTGACTTCTTCGTCATCTTCGTCTTTTTTACACTCAATCGTGCCGCGCATTTTACCGTTGATTTGCACGGCAATTGTCACGACATTATCCTCTGCCAATTTTTTATCACCCACGGGCCATAAGGTCGTCACAACGCTGTCGTTATGGCCTAAACGCGCCCACATTTCTTCAGCCAAATGCGGCGTAAACGGACTTAAAAGTTTTAAGAGCGCTTCATACATTTCGGCCGGAATTTTTTGCATATTCGACAGATAATTGACATACGTCATCAGTGAGGAGACGGCCGTATTAAACTTCATTTGTTCAATGCGCTCCGTGACCTCAAGAATAGCTTTATGCATAGCGCGCAAATCATCTGATGTCATCGGCGCATCTTGGGTTTTGTAAACTTTCTTAAACAAACCGTACACTTTTGATGCAAATCGATAAACACCCATCAAACTTTCTTCTGACCAAAATGCCGCCTGATCAAACGGACCGATAAACATTTCATAAAGGCGGAAAGTATCGGCGCCATAATTTTCGACAATATCATCCGGATTGATGACGTTACCGCGCGATTTACTCATTTTTTCGCCGTTTGAGGCCAAAATCATACCGTGCGACGTGCGTTTGTTATAAGGCTCTTTGGTCGGCACCAGACCGCAATCATACAAAAACTTATGCCAGAATCTGGAATATAACAGGTGAAGCGTCGTATGCTCCATACCGCCGTTGTACCAATCAACGTTCATCCAATAGTCCAAAGCCTCTTTTGAAGCAAATTCTTTGTCATTTTTCGGATCTGTATAGCGCAGGAAATACCATGAAGAACCTGCCCAGTTCGGCATCACATCGGTTTCACGCCGTGCTTTAGCCCCGCATTTCGGACACGTTGTATTGACCCAATCGGCGGCTTTTGACAGGGGCGACTCGCCCTCATCGTTTGGCAGAAAATCTTTGACATCGGGCAATTTAAGCGGCAAATCTTTCTCGCTTAAGGGTTGCCAACCGCAATGCTCGCAATAAACCATCGGTATCGGCTCGCCCCAATAACGTTGACGCGAAAAGACCCAATCTCTGAGCTTAAAGTTGACTTTGGCGCGTCCGAATCCGTTTTGAATAGCATAATCAATAGCTTTTTTCATAGCCTCTTCTTTGCCAAGACCGTTTAAAAAGCCGGAATTGACGTGTAAACCGTCACCTTCAAAAGCCTCTTTTTGAACATCACCACCCTCTAAAACTTCAACAATCGGCAGATTAAATACTTTTGCAAAGGCCCAGTCTCTGGCATCGTGCGCCGGAACGGCCATAATCGCGCCGGTGCCGTAACCGGTTAAAACATAATCTGAAATAAAGACCGGAATAAATTCACCCGTATAAGGATTTTTGGCCTTAACTCCCTTAAGTTCGACACCTGTTTTTTCTTCGCCGGCCGTGCGTTCCAAATCCGATTTTTTAGAGGCCGCCTCAACATAAGCCTTCACTTCATCCTGATTTTCAAAACGAGCCATATATTTTTGCACAAACGCATGCTCGGGGGCCAAAACCATATACGTTACACCGAATGCCGTATCCGGACGTGTGGTGAACACCGTCAGCTTTTCACCCTCAAAATCAAAATCAAGCTCAGCCCCTTCAGAACGCCCGATCCAATTAATTTGCTGAGTTTTAACTCTTTCGATAAAATCCAAATCAGCCAAATCATCAATTAAACGATCGGCATATTTTGTGATGGCAATCATCCATTGTTCTTTATTTTTGCGCACAACTTCGTGGCCGCAACGCTCGCAATGCCCGTTAACGACCTCTTCGTTGGCAAGCCCGACTTTACAACTCGGACACCAGTTGATTGCAATTTTATCTTTATAAGCCAAGCCTTTTTCATAAAGCTTTAAAAACATCCATTGCGTCCATTTATAATATTCGGGTGATGACGTATCAATACATCTGTCCCAATCAAACGAAAAACCCAAAGATTTTAATTGACGCGTAAAGTTTTTGATATTTTCAGCCGTTGAAATCGCGGGATGAATACCTGTCTTAATCGCATAATTTTCGGCCGGCAACCCGAACGCATCAAACCCGATCGGATACAAAACGTTAAAGCCTTGCATACGCTTAAAACGGGATATCACATCAAGCGCGGTGTACGAGCGCGGATGACCGACGTGCAGGCCCTGTCCCGACGGATACGGAAACTCAACCAAAGCATAAAACTTTTGTTTATTGCGGTCAATATCGACATGATAAACTTTCTCATCTGCCCATATCTTCTGCCACTTTTGCTCAATGGTTTTGAAATTATACCTGTCTTCCAAAGCCCAAGTTTTTTGCCATTCTTCAAAATTTTCTTTTCCGTTATAACGCGCATTACCGCTCATTTTGACAATCCTTATCTTCTTTTAAAACTGATAAGAATGTAAAGCAAACAAAAGCAAAACACAAGCCAAAATTTCAACAAATGCAATACAAATAAAAATTTTACCGATACTTAATCCTGACCGTATTCCTATCCCCCGCCACGGCATTTGCCTCTTCAATCGTATAAATACGTTTTTTATCATAATTTCCGGATGCAATATCCGACGGATTCTTATAAAATTTACCATTATAAAAATACTCTTTTCCTTTTTGCTCATAAAACTTGATTTTAGAGCCGATATCCGCATCATCCAAAAGCGCCTGACAGCTTATATTTGAACTGTTACAATAAACGGATGTCAAATAAGGTGAAATTATACTGGAGCTATCATAGAACATCTCTTTTTTAAGATTCGTATCACCTTCAACGGTAAGTGTTTTGAGTGTAGAACTTCCGAAACAATGACTGTCGGTTGAAATAACATTTGCCGGAACAAACAAATCTTCAAAATACGATGTAGCAAAAGCCGCATGCTCAATTGTTTTCAGATTTGGCGGCAACTCCAATGCATTCAAATTTGTTTGTTGAAAAGCGCCCAAACCGATTTTTAACAAGCTTTCCGGTAAAACAACAGTTTCAACACCTACACGATAAAAATTTCTTTGCCCGACAGAAGTAATTCCCTCTTCGATAATCACCTCTTTAATTTCACCGGCTAAATCTTTCCAAGGCGCAGAAGTACGATGTGTCTCAAAATTTTCATCATAATAATAGGGTGTCGCATCCATCTCCCCATAACCCGAAACGGTTAATATACCTCTTAACGTTCCGTCATCATTTTCTTGTGTACTGTACCTTGCCGAACAAGTCGTCCCGCAATTAAAACACGTCCCCTCAGAAATTTCCGCATCATTACAGGCAACATAATCCGAAGCAGCGGCATAACAAGCC
>CACXFX010000013.1 GCA_902767055.1 uncultured Pseudomonadota bacterium | reverse complement strand
ATATGGTCTGATGTGGATGTTTTGTTTAAAGGAGATTTAGCACATATTTATGCCCAAGATTTACAAGGAGCCGATTGGGGCGGAATCATTGCCGAAAAACAAGATGAAAAAGAAGGAGTTCATCCTCATTATCCCGAAAATAGAAAGCCTTATGTTTATATGCCCGGATTTATGGTGATTGATACAAAGTTGTGGCGTCAAAAAAAGATGTTTGAGCGCTTTTTAATTATTATTCAAAAATATGGCAAAAAACTACGCATGTTTGATTTGGATATCTTAAATTTGGCTGCTGATAAGATTTATCCTGTGCCTTTTGAATACTGTGTTTTGGAAAATATTTATGATGAGATGGAAAAAGCCCCCGAGTGGCCTTGGTTGGAACGTGCCCAAGGAAAAGAAGCCCTGATAAAAGCCAGAGAAAATCCCGTTATTATTCACTACGCCGGTCGCTGTCCGAAAATCTGGTTTCGAGGCAGGGCTGAAATTCCGGAATATTATTGGAAATATATCGAAAAATCACCGTTTTATAATAGAAATGATTACGTTTGGTCAAAAGTAAAAGCTCTGGAACTTTTAGTCTTAAAGATTCTTAAAGCGCTTCTTGTTGTTAAGCCTTGGCGTAGAAAAATAAAACAAAGAATCACAAAACTCAAAGAGCAAAAGGACAAAAATTATGAAAATAAGATTTGTGGCATCTGATAAAATTCGTTTGACACAATACATTGAACCCAATGTAATTCACAATCGCTACGATTTGTTATATGGAAACGATTATGATTTATTGGAAGTAAAAGAGGAAAATTCCGTCAGCTATATTCCATTTAAAAAAAATAGCTCGACGGGGCGTATGGGGCTTTATCTTCGCCACAAAGAGGAACTTGCGGGTGGGCCGTCATCAGTGGCCGAATGCGCTTCTTTTTTATTTAAAACCTACCCAGATTTGCAAGATATTTTTGTGTTGCATACATATATTCCCCTGCCTGATGTAAACACTGGCATTCATTGGCATGTGGATTTACCAAAAACAATTGAAGAGTTTGATTCCACCTTAAGTTCAAAAGTACGCTATAACACCAAATGGTATCCAAAAAAAATTCGGGAAAATGTGGGAGAGTATGAAATAAAAATTTTAAAATCAACAGAATGCCCTGAATCTGTGGTAAAAACGTACTTGAAATGGAAAAAAGAAACCTATGGCTATGATTGGAGCGATAAACCAAAAGAATACCTGACAAAAAACGGTATTACAAACGTGTATATTATGCAGGTAAAGAATGAAATTTTAGCCATCGGTTTTATTTGCGAAACAGGTGAAAATGCCTTTTTTGAAAACACTGCGTTTAATGAACAATATAAAAAGTACTCTGTCGGAATTGTATTGTATCATTTTATTATAGCTGATTTAATCAAAAAAGAAAAAAAGAAACTGTTTTTGCTCGGGGGAAATTTGGAATATAAACGGCATTACAATGGTATTCAAACAATGACTTACACAGGACATATTTATCGTAACCCTGAAATGCGTCAAAAAGTGCTAAAAATAGCCCAAAAAATTAAATCACTTCCTCTGCCAAAAAAAATAAAGAAAAAATTGGCTTCCCTTTATGGACTTTTTTTCCTATCGCCTTATTATAAAAAATATTTAAAATCGGAGGTTATAAAATGAAAAAATGGATGATAGAATTGATTCCTGTGCGCTCAGTACGAAAAAAGTTAAAGCAGAAGTATTTCCCCAAGCAAAGCTTTGAAAAAACTTTGGGGGACGGACGTTGCTTAATGGTTTGCCCGCATCCTGATGATGAAATGTTGGGGGCTGGCGGTGTTTTGATTAAACATGCTAAAAATTTTGATTGTTTATGTATGGCCAGTGCGGGGGTCAAAACACCAAAAATTGAGGCTGAACCCAGAGCCAACTTGCGCATTCAGGAATTTCATCAGGTAATGGACAGTATTGGTATCAAAAATCGGTGGATTTTCAAAACTTTTGGCATTCCTCCTATGAATGACCAAATTGAAAAGTATTTTAAGGATTATTGTCAAACGGTTGATACAAAAGAATATGACTATATCTTTTTGCCACACCCAAATGATAATCATCCGGAACATCAGTATATCACAAATAAATTATTTAAAAAGATTCTAAAAAAAGTCGGATACAAAAAAACATGCAAAATTGTTTTTTACGAAGTATGGCAACCGATTGGGCGCGTAAATCATTATGAAGATATTTCTGATGTCGCTCAGAAAAAATTTGAAACCATTGGATTATATGTCAGTCAAAATGGATGGATAAACTATCCGGACAGAGTGGAAGGCTTGAACAAATATCGCGGAATGTTGGCCGATAATGTTGCTTATGCTGAAGCTTTTGAGATTGTTTCTGTTAAAAAATATTTAAGGGATAGACAATGAAAATACCTGTGTATTGGTGTAATATAGATAATTTTGGAGATGCATTAAATTCATACATATTTAAGGAGTTGGCACAACTGGATGTCAAAAATTCGCCCTTATCCAATGCGGTAATTATAGGCATAGGTTCCTTATTGGATAATTGCTTGATCGATAAAAATACCATTAAAATAAAACGTCCGGCAAAAATGATATTTTCTTCCGGCTTTGGTTTTGAAGAAGGTGGTTTTTTTCATAACCCAAACATTATTCTTCCGGAAAAATTAGCATATAAAATTAAGAGCTATGCTTTACGGGGAAAACTGACAAAAGCCAGAATAGAAAAATTAACAGGTGAACAGTGTTCTGCTGTTTTGGGTGATGCCGGTCTGTTGGCTTCTTATTTGATTGATAAAACTAAGATTAAAATAAAATATGATTTAGGCATTGTCCCTCACTATGCAGATAGTCAGAATCCTATTTTTAAGCAAATTCTGAACGATATTCCTAATTCTGTTATTTTAAATCCATGCGTTGGCGTAAAGAAATTTTTAAAAAATCTCTGTGAATGCAAGTGTGTGATTTCAACGGCGATGCATCCTTTAATTGCTTGTGATGCATTGCGTATACCGAACAAGTGGGTTCGAATTTCAGAAAAAACAACTTCTAGATATAAATTTTTAGATTACTATTCTGTTTTCAATATTTTACCAGAACCTATTGATTTAAATAAGGTTCAGATTACTTCAAAAAATTTAAATGATATCATGAAATCATATAGAATTACAGATGATATGGTTCAAAGTATTCAAAAGCGACTTTTAAAAGCGCTTGAACAACTTCAAAGGGATATCCATTCATTATATTGGAAATATTTTTTTTACAAAATTTACTTCTTTTTATTTCGTAAATTTATAAAAATTTTATGTTTATTCATTCCGTTTAAACGTTACCGTAAAAAACTAAGGAAATTAACAAAATAATAATTTTTTATTTTATTCGGCGTTTTTTCAGATACCTCTTTTTGATCGACAAACAAATCAACCGCATAAAAGTCTATCTTTTCGGCATCAAAATTATGGCATTTAAGCGAAAGTATTAATCCCTTTGCCAAATATACTTTTATTTTCTTTTTATTAACAAACGCGTGTTATGATGT
>CACXFX010000012.1 GCA_902767055.1 uncultured Pseudomonadota bacterium | reverse complement strand
TAAAAAAAAGTAAAGTAAGAAAAAATGAAAGGAAAAATTTATGATAAGTTCAAATTTTGATGATTATACCATTAAGGGTACAAAAGATTACAGCACCCCGGACGGACGTTCCTGTTTGGATATCAGTTACCAAAACAAAAGAGGATTCGGATTTTGTGTCAGTGTTTCCCGTGCTTGTTTTTTTGATGAAGAAATAGGTCAGGTACGGACAGCAACATATTGTAGTATCTGCAAACAAAATGCCGCTCAACGTCTTCTCGGTATAAAAGGCAGATGGCTGACAGAAAAAGAAAAAATAAAATACAACGATTTGATATATAAATTGAAAGAAAATGCAAAAAAGTTCGCTTTAACGCGCGGATCTCAGAAGATAAAAAATCCATCATATCAGTGTACACAGATATATAGCGGCAGAGAATAGTTTTATCTTCGTAAAATAATCGCAGATTATTGCGCTTATTAAAAAAATTACCCGATCGTTGTTCGGGTAATTTTTTATTGGTTAAATTCGTTTTTTATCTTCTGTTGCCCATGATTCGAAGCAGGCTTAAAAACAGGTTGATAAAATCAAGATAAAGTTCCAACGCACCTGAAACAGCCTTTCTTGTCAAAACATCTTCATTATCGGAGGCCATATAAATACTGCGGATTTTTTGTGTATCATAAGCCGTCAGCCCGACAAAAATCACAACCGAAATATATGATAAGACATAATACATCGCAGGGCTTTTTAAGAAAATATTGACAATACTTGCGATAATCACGCCCCAAAGACCCATAATCATAAATGACCCCATTGAGGTCAATTCTCTTTTTGTCGTATAGCCCCAAAGACTCATTGCGCCGAATGTACCGGCCGTAATTAAAAAGACGCGCGTCATTGATGAAGCGGTATAAATCAGCATAATCGGTGCCAGTGAAGCACCCATCAAAGCCGAAAATCCCCAAAACATTGCCTGAACCTGTCCGATGGTACCGCTTGCCACAATACGATTAAAGAAAAAGACCATAAAAAGCGGTGCCAAAAAAACAACCCAACCTAATCCGGTCAATCCGGTTTGATTAAAAAAGAGGTTATATAAAGGCGTATTCACGACAGCCCAAGCGGCAAATGCCGTCACGCATAATCCGGCAGCCATAAAATTATAAACCTTGAGCATGAATGAACGCAATCCTTCATCGACACCCTCACGTTCAACAGCTGAAACATAAGATTTGGTTTGCATTAAAAAATCTCCTTGAAAAAAATGACATCAATCTATGAAAAATATAGTGTTTATTAATTAAAAAATCAATAAAAAAACAGGATTTTTAAATAATAATATCCCAAAACCCTGCTTTTTCGGAGCTTTACAAGCCTCTTGGTTGCAGTGATCAAACAACACACTTAAACGATATACTCCCGTTTAATCAGGATCTCCGCTCGCTTGTTGACAAAGAAAGCGGACAGGAAGTAGAAAAACTATAAGCAAGAATAGTTGCGGCTTATTGACATTAAAATATTCGGCCACCTTCCGGTCCATAGACTTTCAGGCGTCTGCGTCAATCAGACTTCGACAAGCTTGCTTAATTTGAGGGTTTTTCTCATTCCCTGAAAGATTCATCGAATCTTCCCGTTTCGTATATTAGCAAAATCTGAAATACATTGCAACAGTATTTTTTTTAAAACATTTGTCGTTGCATTTTTGTTCGTTTTGTTCTATATTCTGCAAAGATTTCAGTAAAAAAGGAAAAAGTCGGATGAAAAAGCTTTTTGTTTTTTGTTTTTGTTGTATTTTTTTAGTGTTTGAGAGTTTTGCCGAAGTCAGTTTCGAAGTCGGCGTTTCGGTTGAAAAAGAGGCCGACAATTCCGCTCAGGCAAAAGACGAGGCCATCAAAGATGCTTATCGCGATGCGTTTTTAAAAGTTGCCGCACGTTTGACGGATAAAACAAATGTGGACAAATTAAATACTTTGACCGATGAACAGCTTGTTCACTTTATCAAAGAAACAAACGTTGTTGCCGAAAAAAGCGGCGGTAATATTTATATTGCCGATTTAAACATCAAAATTGACGGAGATTTGTTAAAGCAATACATGCTTGAAAATCAAATGATGGAGATTGTTTCCGAGCCGGCCGAAATTTTGTTGATACCGACATACGCAGATACAAAATACAACGGAAAAGTCCTTTTTGAAGACGGCAACATCTGGCGCGAAATATTGCTTTCAAAAGGCATTATTAAAGCCGGGAATCTGACGATAAAGGTGATTGAAGATAATTTAAGCAACCGTTCTTTTTTAACGCCCGATAATGCCTTTTATATGAGCGAAGATGTTTTTGAACAGGTCAAACTCATCAACAAAGCAAAAAATATTTTTACCGTTCATGCCGTACGTGCCGGAGCCGGTAATATTGTTTTGGTCATTAAGCCCTATAATGAGCCTGAAAAAAGGCTCGTTGTCACCGACGAAACAAACGATCCGTTTGAAAAAGCCGTGCAGGAAACGATTGATTATATTTACAATTTTATGCGCCAAAAAGATGTTAATGAAAGCTCGTATAAAAGCAAAATCAATGCCTATTTTGAATATCACAAGCTCAAAGATTGGCTTGATTTGCAAAAAACGTTGAACAATATTGCGCAAATCAAAAAAATCGAAACCGGCGCCATGGCCGGCGGCAAAGTCAGTTTTTCGATTGATTTTTCAGGCACGATTGAAACACTTGAAAGAGCCTTAAAAGACAATGGCTTGACTTTGATTTTTGAAAACGGGCACTATATTATCAAATAGGAAAAATGCGATGACTGAGACAAAAAAGACACCCAATGCTTTTGCAAATCTTTGGCGTGACAGCAATTTTTTTGTTTGGCTTGTTTTGTTTTTGCTTTTTTGCTGCGCGGTTTACGTTTTGCGCACGATTTTATTGCCCTTTGTTCTGGGGATTATTTTAGGTTATCTTTTTGATCCGCTTGTCGTTCGGCTTGAAAAATTAAAAATATCACGAACATGGGCAACAATCTTGGTCTTTTTGCTGATGCTTTTGATGATTGTACCAACGCTGTTTATCATTTTTTACGCTATCAGTTGTCAACTTTCGATTTTCATATCGGCCGTACCGAATTATATCTCGGCGTTTTCTCAAAAAATCGAGCCTTTTTTAGAATATTTGGAAACTTATTTTCCGAGTTTAAAACCGGAAAATCTGCGGGCGGCTTTTTCGCAAAATGCGACACAGACCTTTCAGGTTATCGGCAAATTGACTGAAAGTTTGTTGCATAACGGTATGGCGGTTTTTAATATCCTTTCGCTTTTGCTGATTACACCGGTTGTGGCTTTTTATATGCTCCGTGATTGGGATATTTTTGTTCAAAAAATTGAAAGCCTTTTGCCGCGCAAATCCAAAAAAGAGATTAAAGACCTTTTCCGTCAAATTGATCTTGCGCTTTCGGGCTTTATACGCGGCCAGCTCAGTGTTTGCGTAATTTTAGGCACATATTATGCACTCGGCTTAAAAATTGTCGGATTAGACCTTGGTGCCCTTATCGGTTTTATTGCGGGGCTGATTTCGTTTATTCCCTACGTCGGAAGCATCACGGGTTTTGTGCTTGCAATAATGCTGGCGTTTTCACAATTTGAGGGGTGGACACACGCATTGGCCGTTGTTGTTGTTTTTATCATCGGACAGTTTTTGGAAGGCAATTTTTTAACGCCGAAACTGGTCGGCGACAAAGTCGGCCTGCACCCTGTTTGGGTGATGTTTTCATTGCTTGCCGGCGGCGTACTTTTGGGCTTTTTGGGGCTAATGATTGCCGTACCGCTTGCCGCCGTTATCACAATACTGCTCCGTGCTTTTATCAAAAAATATAAAAAATATAACATTTAATTGTCATCTGAGCGTGATTTTTCTGTTGCCTTCAGGTATACAAATGTCAAATTTTATATTCATTTTCAAGTCGGAGTTGTGCACACTGTGTTCTGATAGAATAACTTGCTATGCTTCTAAAAACGCCTTCTTTACTCAAAATTTTATAAGTAAGATGATCTCTAAGAGTTGGTTTATTTAAAACTGTTTTGATAAGTTGCTCAAAAAATAGTCCAAGAACGGCATAATTTTTCCTTTTTGAATAATGGCCCTTAAAATAATTTATATACACCAAAATATTATTTGTCTGTCAAGTTGCGTTCATCAATGCTTGAAAATTGATG
>CACXFX010000011.1 GCA_902767055.1 uncultured Pseudomonadota bacterium | reverse complement strand
GATAAAGCCTCGGAAATTAAAGCATCGGCTTGTGTGACAACCGAAGCATTGGCCGGATTTGTGCCGCAAAATGTGGCTGTTTTGACTTTAGATAATCCGAAAGTGGCTTTTTTAAAGCTCAATCAAGTGATGTATGAAGAGTTTAAGCCTGAAGTCGGCATATCGTCGCGGGCATTTGTTCATCCGGGGGCAAAAATCGGCGTTAATTGCTTTATTGCTGATTTTGTGACGATAGAAGAGGGTGCCGTTATCGGTGATAACTGTCGAATTGAGGCCGGGGCTTATATCGGCAGATCGTGCAAAATCGGCAACAGGTGTCGTATCGGGGTTAATGCAAGTGTGACTTATTGCCAGATGGGGGATGATTGCTATATCTATAGCGGTGCTAAAATCGGCAATGACGGTTTCGGTTTTGAAACGATTAATGGCAAACATGTGCGAATCCCGCAAGTCGGGCGAGTGATTATCGGCAATGATGTTGAGGTCGGGGCAAATGCATGCATCGATCGCGGAGCAATGGATGATACGGTTATATGC
Organism: uncultured Pseudomonadota bacterium; assembly: GCA_902767055.1. Lineage (GTDB taxonomy): Bacteria > Pseudomonadota > Alphaproteobacteria > RF32 > CAG-239 > UBA1254. The sequence continues at coordinate 6,236 of CACXFX010000011.1, read as the reverse complement.
GATGGCTGCCGAATTGATAATTTGGTGCAGATTGCGCATAATGACAAGTTGGGGCGCGGTTGTATCGTTGTGTCACAGGTCGGGATTGCCGGCAGCTGTACGTTTGGTGATTATGTCGTTTGCGGCGGGCAGACGGGGTTTGCCGATCACTTGAATATCGGGACGGGGGCGCAAATTGCTGCACAATCAGGCGTGATGCGTGATGTTGAGCCGGGGGCGGTGCTTTTGGGTACACCGGCCGTGCCGTTTAAGGATTTTATGCGTCAAGTGGCATTTTTGCAGAAAAATTCAAAAAAATAGGGCAAAAAAAATGAGCGGAAAAGTTTATAATATCAATGAAATTATGCAGGTTTTGCCGCACAGATATCCCTTTTTGCTTATCGATAAGGTCGAGATAGAAGAAAAGGGGGTCAGCGGTGTCGGGTATAAGAATGTGACGGTTAATGAACCTTTTTTTCAAGGGCATTTTCCATCAAACCCGATTATGCCCGGTGTTTTGCAAATAGAGGCAATGGCTCAGACCGCGGGTTTTGTGCTGGCTGCCAACGGAGATGAGCTAAAACAGAAAGGCGTTTTGTTTATGGGTGTCGATCATGTTAAGTTTCGTCGCCCCGTTTTGCCGGGGGACAGGCTTGAAATACACGCCAAAAAGGTCAAAGAACATCGCAATGTTTTTGTGTGCGAAACAAAAGCTTATGTCGACGGTAACCTTGCCTGTGAGGCGATTTTGACAGCAATGGTCAGCTAAAAAAAGGCTGTGATTACTTAAAAAATATATCAAAAGACATATTGACATCAAAAAAAAATCTTTATAAAATACAAAAAAATGAAAAACGAAATCAATTTTGGGAGAAAAAACATGAAAATTAATCAAACCGGTCGTTCAATGATTGAAATGCTTGGCGTTTTGGCCATTATCGGTGTTTTGTCAGCCGCAGGTCTTTACGGCTATCAAAAAGCGATGATGAAACACAAAGCCAATAAGACTATCAATCAGATTGCGACAATCATCAACAACATTCATACGGCATTTGCCAATTCTTCAGCCTCGCAGAAGCCTTATGCAAATATGTGCGAGACCAGTGGGGAAGGTTGTGATGCAACAAAGAAATTGATACAACTGAATGTGTTTCCGGAAGAAATGTTAAGAGGCTCAGGAGATAACACAGAGGTCTATAACCTTTATCAGGGTGAAGTGACGGTTACGGTTCATGGTGGTGGTGAATACTTTACTTTGAACTTTGACAATTTGCCTAAAGATGTATCTGTGGCTGTTGGTACAATCGACTGGGGTACATCCGATACCAGCGGTTTGCAAGAAGTTGAGATTTGCGAAGGCGAAGGTTGTGCAAGCGAAACTCCTTCGAATCCGTAATTTGAACGAATTGAATTTAGCGGCAGATTTGGTATCTGCCGTTTTTTTGTATTGATGTAAAAAAAATTTTGAAAGGTGCTTGACAAATTTTATGTATTACAATATATTATGTTGTAATACGGAGGTAAAAAATGAGTACATTATCTTTTAGAACAGAAGACAAAATAAAACAAAAGCTAGATACTATTGCTCAAGAGCAAAATCGTGACCGCAGTTTTGTCATTAATCAGGCAATTGATTATTATCTGTCCTTATATGATTGGCAAATCGAACATATTATGCAAGGTGTCAAACAAGCTCAAAAACAAGAGTTTGCCAGTGATGAGGAAATTAAATCTGCTTTTGCCAAATGGAAAAAACAATGCTAACAATTAAATATACCAAATTGGCAATTGGAGACTTAAATAATGCTTATGAATATATATGTGCTGAAAATCCAATAGCGGCAGGATTTGTTATTGAAAAAATTGAAACGGCCTTATCGCATTTGAGACAACAGCCGTATCTCGGGCATATCGGACGCGTCAAAAATACGTATGAATTTTTGGTTTTGGGTACGCCGTTTATTATTGTTTATATACCGGATAATAAAGATTTAATCGTTGTTTCAATTGTTCATACAGCAAGACGATATCCTTGATTGTGAATATGTCTTACTTTTGGCGGATGAGCCGCTCGTTCCTCGTTCAAATCTCGACAAGGAAGATATTGACCAATAAAAATTCCTCCCTTTAGGGAGGTGTTTTATTGGTGATTCCAACGAGATTTGTCTTGAGTACTTGGTTCGCGGAGCTCACAAGTACTCTTCGGGCACTTGTTTGCTAAGTTCGCGGCAGTCGCTTATCGCTCCTTTGCTCGCTAAGCAAACTGCGCCTCTTGCGGTGAAAATATCCATTATAGGATATTTTCATCCTCGAGCTCGTTCCTCGTTCAAATCTCGACAAGGAAGATATTGACCAATAAAAAACCTCCCTTTAGGGAGGTGTTTTTATTGGTGATTCCAACGAGATTTGAACTCGTGTTGCAGCCTTGAGAGGGCCGCGTCCTAACCACTAGACGATGGAACCGAAGTTTCTTTTTTCTAACCTATTTTATTTGAAATTGCAAGCACTTTTTTTTATTTTATGCTTATCGTTTTTTACCATCCAGAAAATCTATCGGGGTATGTTTGAGCGGGGGATGCCAGTCAAATACTTTTTTATCCGGTTTGATTTTCAGTATTTTGACTTTTTCAATCAGTGCCTCAATATGATTTGAGGCTTTCTTTTTGATAAGCTCATAACGCCCTTCAATCTTATCATCAAACCATTCACCCTCTTTTAAGGTCAATAGTCCGGCAGGAGTTTTCATGCTGATGCGATCTTTTGTTTCAGGCAATTTATGTATGATTTCGATAAATTTTTTGCCATGATGATCAACGACAGGTAAATCCGGATTGGGTATGGCGCTTGCTTCTTTCCAACGCGCTAAAAGCTCTTCTTCGCACATGCCGCGTGCGCTATAATAACCCCTTTGAGCAGACAATTTCATTGCCGCATCCATCATCAAGACAGATACATTCGTTTTTCTGTATTCGGGCAAAACGCAAGCGCGCTCAAATTTAGTAAATTCACCGTAATTACGAATCCTGATCGTACCGATCGGTTTGCCGTCCGCCAAAGCCAAGAGGTGTGTTGCGTTGACATAATCATTGCCGTCAAACTCAATATTTTCATCAAGTTTTAATTCCTCAACGAAAACTTTTCGGCGCACACTCAATGCGGCCTCAATTTCAGAGGGATTTGATGCAATTTTGATGTCTATCATTTCTGTCATAAAAATATTATATCTTGACATTAAACTTTTTTATATATACTAAATATATATCAAGTCATATATTTTAAGGCATATCAAGATGTCCGTTAAGGCACAAACATTTTTTTTAAGAAACATACTCTATATCAAGCAATTGGTTGAGGTAGGCAAAATCAGTGTCGTGGCTGAAAAAAACGGTATCAAAGCGCCCAATTTAAGCAAAGCCTTAAAAGAGATGGAAAATTTGTTTAATCAGACTTTATTTTATCGGACGCCGCATGGTTTGAAACCGACACAAGCGGCGCTTGAAATTGCGCTTAAAGCACAAAAAATCGAGCAAATCGGAGAAGAAATTAAGCAAAAATATACACTTTGTTTTGACGCGCCGTTAAGGCTCTATATTTCTGACGGGCTTGAAATTAAAGGCTTAAAAAAGCTGAAAAACCGTTTTGAAAATGTATCGGATGCAAAAGTTGCCGATGTGATTGTCAGCGCGCAAAAGATATTAAACAACAAAAAAATGATTGCCGTTGAGCATCAAATCGGCAATCAGATTAAGCAAAGCATTTGGGTTTTAAGTAAAAACAATCCTCAAGCAATGGCGCTTGCCGCAGAAATCATCGTGATGTTTCAAGATTGATAATCTCGGTTAATGCCGTCACTTTTTGATTCTGCAGGGCGTTTTTCGGGACAATGATATAAAAGTCGGAAGTTAAGTTCGGTAAAATACCTTCAAGCCTGACTAAATTTGTATTTTGAGATGCGACAATATCCGGTACCAAGCCGATACCGACGCCTTTTTCAAGTAAAGTCAAAAGCATATTTGAGGAATTGTCGATAAATGTTTTGCGCGATGCCTTGTTGCATATATTTTTCCATAGCGGCCATCTCGAAATAAAAGTTAAATTGCTGCATACTCTGTGATGTGCGCATAAATCAGCGATGTTTTCGGGAATATCTTTATGATTGAGATATGTTTTTGAGGTATAAAGGCCGAAAGATAAGGTGTGTTTTTGAACAATGTTTAATGATTTGATGTTCGGTTTTTCAAACAACAACGCAATATCAAATTCCTGCAACTGCGGTTGTTGCATTGAACATTTGATTTCAAGTGTGATTTTAGGGTATTGTTCATAAAAACGCTCAAAACATTTGGCTAAATAAAGAGAGGCTAATCCGTCGGTTGTCCAAACTCTTAAAGTGCCGGAAATTTTGTTGTTGGCCGGATCAATGTTATCCAGCTCGTTTAAGATATTTTTGAGCTCACATGCTTTGGCGTAATAAATATAGCCGCTTTCGGTCAGGCTGACGCCTTTGGAGTGTCTTTTAAGCAAGGGTTGTTGGACGGATTTTTCAAGTGCGGTGATTTGCGCGGAAAGGTTGGGTTGTTTGATGTTGTTATATTCTGACGCACCGCTGATAGAGCCGCATCGGGCCGCTTCTTCAAGGCAGAGAAGTTGTCTTGCTCTGGTCACATATCCCGCAATTTTATTGCTCATTGTTCATATGCCTCTTTTAATATATCCATTATATGAAATAAGATTCTTCTTTTTTAAGAAAGTAACATATAAAATGTTATTTTCAAGAAAAAAATAAAATAAGGAAAAAATAATGTATAAAAACAATCCGCAAAAGGACTTAAAAAGAATAAACCATACTTTTTATCATTTAATTACGGATTTAAAAATGCACCAATTTAAGTTTTGTGCTTATCTTGTGGCGGAAGCATATAAATTTTATATGACTGAGCTTGAAAGGCGCTTAAAATAAGGGATTAGCTATTTGAAATATTTAAAAAGCAAAATCAATTCATCTAACACAAAATCAAGTGTTGTGTCGCTTAAGAGGCGAAGTTTTTCTATCAAAAACTGTTCTTTTTCTAAGCGGACTTTGCTTTTGTTTTCAACCAGTTTTAAGTCAAGCAGATTGTCAATCGATGTATTAAAAATATTTGCGATATCAATCAACATCATCAAATCGGGGATGACTAAACCGCGTTCAAGATTTGAAATCGTGCGCCAACTGACGTTGCATTTTGCGGCTAAATCCTCCTGTGTCAAACCGGCGCTTTCGCGGAGTGCCTTGACTTTAACACAAAGAGATTTTTTGACTTTATCTTTCATACTTTTTATCCTATTGTGAAAATGAATGTTATTCCAGTAAATACATTTCATAAAAAATATATCAGTAACATTCTGTTTCAACAGGGTGCGGAGTCAAGGGCGGTTATATATGTCGTCGTCTTCGTTGTCTTCGGATTTATAACGGGTCAGCTCGATTAATGTATTGAGAAACATTTTTGCAGCTTTGCGATTGCGCAATTTATAATAAGCGCGCACAAGAGTTAATGTTTCGAGCCGTTGCATCGGGTCTAAAGAGAGCACTTCTTCATTGAGAAATATTTCATCTTTTAAATCACTGTTTAAAAAGCGCGGACTTTGTTTCATTGTTTTTTCATCCATATCCGCAAAAAAATAATTCATGGACACATTTAATACCTGACTGACATCCCAAAGCCGGCTTGCCCCGATTCGGTTAAACCCTTTTTCGTACTTTTGTACTTGTTGAAAAGTCATTCCGAGATGTTTGGCAAGCGTTTGCTGGCTCATTTTTAAGATTTTTCGCCTGAGTTTCATCCTTTGCCCGACATAAACGTCAATCGGATTGGGCTTATTGTCCTTTAATCGTCCGCGAATATTTTTTTCATCCATTTTATTTTTTCCTTTTGATTTTCATAAACAAAACCGCCCTTTTGGTGGGCAGTCGGGGCGTACAAAAATCATGTAAACTAGAATGACTCCGATAGCCTTTAGGAAAACCTTGAACATTCGCTAGCGGCACCCCGACCAAACATCGGGGGATAATTTAATAACGGTGTTATCCGTCACCGTAGTTTACAAAAGCTTTTGTAAGCTCCGCACCCGTTCGGGCACTTGATGAAAAAGAAGCTTTTTCATCCGGTGGTTATTAGAACATATTTTGAATAATTGTCAATAAAAAAAATGCCGGACCTTTTTTAAAGGAGAGGCAAATAAGGATGAGTTTGTTGTCACCCTCTCCGTGCCTC
>CACXFX010000010.1 GCA_902767055.1 uncultured Pseudomonadota bacterium | reverse complement strand
CCTCTTGATTTTTAAGAAGAATTTGCGGTTCGAATCGTTCATTTTTTAAAATACCAGAAATAGCATCAAAATCAGCTTGTAACCCTTGTGATTCCTGGAGTTTGCAAGATTCATTTTTTGTAGCTGTATCATTTCCTGTTGCTTTTAATAAGCCGTCTTGAAAGATGGTCTTTTTATAGAAAGAAACCCACCAGTTAGACCGGCAGGTTTCTTTTTACTTAATAAATTAAAATCAAAAATTAATAAATATCGATTTCGCCTTCATCATCGTCGTCGTCATCATCTTTATAAAATGAATTGTTTGCAAGCATCATTGCCTCTTCTTCAGGCGTAAATACTTTTGTACGTGGCGCTCGACGGTGGTTGATGATATCCAGAATATAATTTCCGGTCAATTTATATAAATCCACGAGATGATTGTTATACATATGATCGCCTTCTTCAATCAAAGCATAATCAATGTCGCAATGGCGTTGCATATTTAAGCGTTTGGCTAAATCTTCAACGGTTGCCGGATCATCAATTTCATCTTTGCCGCCCTGAATAATTAAACCGGATGTCGGACAAGGTGCCAAAAATGAAAAATCTTTTTCATTAGCCGGTGGAGAAACAGCAATAAAGTTGTTGATATCGGGTCTGCGCATTAAAAGTTGCATACCGACCCACGCACCGAATGAATAACCGGCAATCCAGCATTGTTTTGAATCAGGATTTGCGTGCTGCAACCAATCAAGTGCAGCTGTTGCATCAGAGAGTTCTCCGGGGCCGTCTTCAAATGTGCCGACCGAACGTCCGACACCTCTAAAATTAAATCTTAAAACCGAAAATCCCAAATCTCTGAAACAGCTGAAAAGCGTGTACACAACTTTGTTATTCATTGTTCCGCCATATTGAGGATGGGGATGCAATATAAGAGCCATCGGCGCATTTTCGCGTTCGGAATGGTGGTATCTTCCCTCCAGTCTGCCGGCAGAACCGTTAAATAAAACTTCAACCATATTTAAAACCTCTTTACAAATGTGTATGTTTCTTGATATAATATCAATCGCGTCAAAAGGGAATATAACACAAAATGAAAACAAATTTCAAGTCTTTAATTTTATCAGATCTCAATGCCGTTGTTTTGCGCGATCCGGCAACCTCTTCAAAATGGGAAGCAGCCCTTTGTTCTTCGGGCTTTCACGCAATTTTGTGCTATCGTTTCAATCATTTTTTATGGCAAAAAAAATTAAAACTGATTGCACGAATTTTATCTCAAATGACACGTTTTTTGACGGGAATCGAGATTCATCCGGCCGCTTCAATCGGTGAGGGTTTTTTTATTGACCACGGAATGGGCGTTGTTATCGGTGAAACTTCCGTTATCGGAGATCGTGTGACATTATACCAAAATGTGACGCTTGGCGGTGTCAATTTGTTTGATAAAAAAGGAAAAACTTCGGGCAAACGTCACCCGAGTATCGGCGATGATGTCGTTATCGGTGCGGGCGCACAAGTTTTGGGTCCGATTCATATAGGAAACAACGTCAAAATCGGTGCCAATGCTGTTGTTATTAAAGACGTTAAGGACGGAGCAAGTGTTGTCGGTATCGCCGCACACCAAATTTTGAAAAAATCAAGTTCGGAGAATATTTTTTGCGCTTACGGACTTGATCGCAATTTTACAGATCCGATCAGCGATGAAATAAAGTTTTTGAGAAACAGAATCAAAGCTTTGGAAGAAAAAAACAAAAATCTTTAAGAAAGATATTTAACCTCAAAATATATTAAAATACGGTGTATTGGTAACCTGAGGCTGAAGCCTGTGGTAAACAACATCGGCGTTTTTGCCATAGATTTCAGGCAATCTTGAGGCATAAGTCGGCATGTGATAAACTTCAGCGGAAAATCTTTGTTCTGCAGGACTGACAGTTTTGATGCCGTTTTCGGTAATCTCCACCACCTCCAAACGATGGGCGTTTGTACCGTCAGTATTGATCTTAAAAACACCATTAATGCCGATATATCCGTCCGCATTCGTAATATATTCGTTTAAGTGATTTGTATCTTTTGTACTTAAAGCAGAAGCAAGCGCAACGCCGTCATAAGCGTAGGCATACAAACTGTTTGGCAATTCGCCGAACAAATCTTTGTATTTTTTATTAAAATAATCACCATGAACGCGTGAAATTGAAGGGTAAACACCATGATAAAGGGTTGTTTCCTTGGTCAAATTTGTATTTTCCCAGACGGACGTGCCGATAAACAAAACATCCGGATAAGCCACATCATAATAGCCGAATGTTGCCGCAATGGCTTTGAGACGACTGCCAGTTTCAGCAATCAGCACCGCATCAAAGTCTTTTGTGGCAATCATTTTTTTAACCAAATCCGAAAATTCAAGCGTTGACGGCTCATAAAAACCGATTTTTGTTATATTTGCTCCGCTTGATAATGCCGCATCATAAGCGGATTTTGCCATATTTAATCCAGAAGTCGAGTCGGGCAAGACAACAGCGATATTTTTCCGTCCTTTTTCAACAGAAAAATCAATAATCCTTTTGATTTGTTCCTCAGAGAGTAAACCTAATGTATAAACACCGTTGCCCAAAACCTGAGGCGAAGTTGAAAATGAAATGACGGGTATACTTTCTCTTTTAGCTGAGGGTGCAACTGCCGAAACTTCGTCTGCCGTCAAGGGGCCCAAGACAAGTTTTGCTTTATTTGCAACAGCCTGATGGAATGCTTCCAAAGCGCCTGTCGGTGTGCTTTTTGTGTCATAAAAACGGATTTCAAGATTTTGATTGTTGGTATCTTCAATCGCCATCATTGCCGCATTTTGCAAACCTTTACCATAAGTCGAAGCTTTACCGGACAGTGGCAATAGCATCGCAACATTAAATGATTGCTCCTGATTTTCAAAAGTTTGAACTTCATAAGGTCTGAAGATATAGACATTTTGTTTTTGCTTTTCGGGTAAAATCCGAGAACAACCGAACAAAGCGCAAATCACAAAACAAAAGCATATTTTTTTAAACACTTGCAATTTTCCTTAAAATGAAACAATATGAGATATATGTAATTTAAAAAAAAACAAAAGTAAAGAGTAATCAATGTTAAAAAACGGACTTTATATTGTTTCAACGCCGATCGGTAATTTATCAGATATCACAACGCGCGCCGTTGATGTTTTACAAAACGCCGATGTAATTGCGTGTGAAGATACACGTGTTTCAAAAAAATTATTTTCACTTTTGGGCTTAAGAATCGATAAAAAGTTTATTTGCTACGAAGATCATCGTGAAGACAAAGTGGCTCAAAAAATTGCCGATATGATTGAAAGCGGCCTTTCTGTTGCCTTAATCAGCGATGCAGGCTCTCCTTTAATCTCAGATCCGGGGTATAAGCTTGTGAAATTATGCCGTGAAAAAAAATTATACGTGACGGTTATTCCGGGAGTGTCGGCCGTCATTTCGGCGCTTCAAATTTCGGGGCTCCGGACAAATCGATTTATGTTTGCCGGTTTTATCCCGAATAAACAAAAAGCACGGCTTGATTTATTTTCTGAACTGAAAGATATCAATACAACGCTCGTTTTTTATGAAACGGCTCCCAGGTTGATTGACACCTTAAAAGCCATGAAAAGCGTTTTTGAAAAAAGAGAAATTGCCGTGGCTCGTGAGCTGACAAAAATTCATGAAGAGTGTATCAGCGGGCCTGTCGATGAGCTTATCATCCATTATGAGCAAGTACCGCCGAAAGGTGAAATCGTTGTGATGGTAGAGCCTCCTTTGGAAGACAAAAAAAATGTTGATGTCGTTTTTGAGCTCAATAAGCGGCTTAAAACAATGCATATTAAAGATGCGGTTAAAGAAGTCGCGGATTTGAGCGGCAAGAAAAAAAATGAAGTTTATCAAGAGGCTTTAAGACTGAAAAATGAATAAAAAACAAAAAGGTAATCTGGCAGAATTTATGGCGCGCTTATTGCTACGCCTTAAAGGTTATCATATTATAAGCAAAAATTATGTGACAGGGCGCGGTTTCGGTTGCGGTGAAATAGATATCATCGCCTCAAAACGACACACGATTGTTTTTATCGAGGTTAAAGACAGGTGCAGCATCACCGATGCATTATATGCAATCAAACCAATGCAGCAAAAGCGGATTATCAAAGCTGCCGAACTTTATCTGGCACGTCATCATATTTATCAAGGTTTTGATGTGCGTTTTGATGCTGTTTTTGTTTCGGGCCTCAAAATCCGCCATATTCAAAATGCCTTTAACGGTGATATACTTAACGATATCTAATCGATACTCGGTTTTTATCACCCGCAACAAAGTTTGCCTCTTCGATGGTATAAATCCGGCGTTTATCATAATTGCCTTTTAAGAGGTCATTGATGCTTTGATATGTTTTGCCGCCAAATTTGAGCATATAATTGCCGTCGCTTGCAACCAAAGCGTCGCAATCAGCGTCTTGGCAAATTCCGCGGTTGATTAAAGCCTGCTTTTTGCAATGGTTTAATGTACCTGCGCAAACATACTGTGCTTTTTCTTCGGCACTTGACGCCGTATCGCCCTTTTTCATATCATCAGATGAAAGGTAATAATCATCGCCAATCACATAAACACCGCCATCAAAGGCATAGCTTTTGACTTCCGCATCATCGCCGCGATATGCTATCGCCGCCGCGCACTCCGACATGAGCGATTCGGGACAATACAGGTTTGTGAGGTTTTTGGCTTCATAGTTTGTCCAGCCTGCAAGTCCAAATGCATCTGTTGCCAAATTGACTACATTCGGAGAAATAACAAAATCGGTTATTTTAGCCATTCCAAAAGCATTTGAACCTATGGACGTTAAATGTTCGGATAGACCATTAATTTCAGTCAATGGATCATCACTGAATGCCCAAGATGAAATTTCAATCAAAGAACTTGGTAAATCAATTTTTGTTAGAAAAGGTAAGTTATGAAATGCAGCTACTCCAATTTTTTCTAATCCTTCTGGTAAGGTTGCGCTTTTGATTGATTGCATATCAGTAAAAGCAAAAACGCCGACAGACGTAATACCTTCAGTGATTTCAACATTTGTTACGTTTTCTAGGCGCCAAGGAGCGTGTTCTCCACCATTTCCCCATTGTCCATATCTGTCATAATCTTTAATCTCAGCCGGTTTTGAGGCGTCAATCGGCGAGATTGTTAAGGTGTATGTTGTATTGCCGCTGTCATCCGTTCCGTTTTCGACATAAGAATATGTGCAATTTTCCCCGCACGAGGGCAATTCCTCGGCATTTGTATTTGTCAGTCCGAAAGCAGCTCCTGCCATCAGGGTCAATATAAATTGGCTATTTTTCATGATGAGTTCTCCTTTATTTTTTTCT
>CACXFX010000009.1 GCA_902767055.1 uncultured Pseudomonadota bacterium | reverse complement strand
TCCGGCGGGGCATTTTCTTAAAGTTTTTAATTATTTTCTTCTCAAAAACGAAGGAATATCCAAGTTATCCATATCATCGTTTGAAAAATCAAGCGGCTCATCATCCGTTTCAAAATGGGGCGCCGTCTGTTCAACATCTGACGGAATCGAGGGTTGGTCTTTACGATTCTTTCTGGCTCTTGAAATACCTAAAATTTTATCAATAAATTTTGATTTTGCAGGCATTTCGACCACAGGTTCTACGGCAGGCTCTTCCTCTTTTTCCATAAAGACGGGTTCTTCATGATCGGGGAACAAAACAGGCTCATCTTCAAAAGTATCAAGCTTTGTATCCGTTGAAAAGATATCCTGCTCATCGGGCAAAAAGTCCGCAATCGATTTTTCGGAAGTTTCTGTCTTATCACTTGCAGGTGTTTTATTGATAATTGCATTAAAAAGCGCAGATGCCTGTGGCATTTCGGGCATGACTTCAGATTTTTCGATATCATCCGTCTGCTCATCCGCCATTGCTTCATCTTGCAAAAACTCACCGTTCAATGTTTCATCTTCCGCAACAACATCTTGAGATTCTCGGCTGTTTTCTTCGGTAGTATTTTCTTGTGTCAAATCATCACTTTGAGCAGAAATCTCTACATCTTCATTTTCACCTTCGTCGTGTGCGGCATTTGCCGAAAAACGTTCTAAATTATAATCGATATCTTCGCTTTTAATGGCAAAATTGCTTTCTTCTTTGTTTTGAGAAGAATAGCTTTCTTCAATATACGAAGCAGCACGATTTTCTTTTGTTTCTGCCGGTTTTGAAACCGCTCTGCCATCGATACCGGTCACAACGATAGACACGCGCATTTTGCCTTCTAACGTATCATCCAAGCTTGAGCCGAAGATAATATTTGCATCATCATCGACTTCTTCTTTAATGATATTAGAAGCTTCTGCAATTTCCATCAAAGTGATGTCACTGCCGCCGGTGATGTTGATCAACACACCTTTTGCACCTTTCATTGAACAATCATCCAAAAGCGGATTTGAAAGCGCATGTTCGGCCGCGACTCTGGCTCTGTCTTCGCCTTCGGCTTCACCTGTACCCATAATTGCTTTGCCTTTGTCTTCCATAATGCTCTTAATGTCAGCAAAATCAAGATTGATTAACCCAGGCATCATCATCAAATCGGTAATTGAGCGCACACCGGAATACAGCACATTGTCCGCCATAATAAAAGCTTCCGGCAAAGTGGTGTTTTTATCGGCAATTCTAAATAAATTTTGGTTTGGAATCACAATGATACTGTCGACTTCTTCGGTAAATTTTTTCAATGCTTCTTCGGCATTTTCCATACGTTTTTTACCCTCAAAATCGAAAGGTTTTGTCACGACGCCAACCGTTAAAATACCCATTTCTTTGGCAATTTTAGCCACAACCGGAGCTGCGCCGGAACCCGTTCCGCCACCCATACCGGCCGTGATAAACACCATATTTGAGCCTTCAAGCTCTTTGGCGATTTCATCTTTTGCTTCTTCTGCGGCCATTCTGCCGATTTCAGGTCTTGCACCGGCACCTAAGCCTTGTGTAATTTCAAGGCCGAGTTGAATTTTTCGGCTTGCCGTAGAATGTGCCAAAGCCTGCGAATCGGTGTTTGCCACAACAAAATCAACACCTTCAAGTTTTTTTGCAATCATATTATTTACCGCGTTGCCGCCGCCACCGCCGACACCAATAACCGAAATACGTGGCTTCAAATGCGTAATGGGCGTATCTGCAACAGCTAAATCAATTGACATTGATAAGGGTCTCCTAGAAAAGATTTTTTTTCAAACATATAGTTTCATCAATAACCTAAATAAATTAAGGTTTAGTTACCAAGTAAAAAAGAATCGGAAGATTTTTAAGATTTAATGCCGTTAAAAAATTTTTTTTAAATGTTCGGAAAAAAATATTGACAAACTTTTACTTTTCGGCTATATTGAAAAGTGATTTAATATAGATATGTCAAACCAATAAAAATAAGTATTATGGAAAAAGTGTTGGATTCCTTTAAGAATCTTGACCCTCAGGGTCGAAACTTAGTCGTTGTCGTTCGTCAGTATCCCCGTTCATGGTATGACGGAAAAATCGATTTCACCGTCTATGAGCATCCGGATATATGGGCTAAAATTCCGTGTTGGAAAGATGCCAACGGCGTGCTGACATCGATCAAGACCGGTCAGGTTATCAGCCTCGGAAGACACGACGAAGTCCGCTCCGAAACATGGGGAACCGCTTTCGACTATCCCGACGGCGCCAAGGTCATCTACACCCGCTTTTGGGTACCGGGCAAGAAAGAGCCCGAGTATCGATTCGTCGAGCGCCAGTGCCGCGACTGCGAGTGTATCGTGATCAAAGCTCACGGCGAGGAACTCAAGGAGGCCCCCAAGCGTGAACGACGCTAAGGGTCAACAAACAACAAAAAGCCTGCCTTTTACAAAAAGACAGGCTTTCGTTGTTTTAAAAATATTTACCTGTACTTTATCGACACACGGTTTTTATCCCCCGCTACGGCGTTAGCTTCTTCGATTGTGTAGATACGTTTAACCGGAATGCCATTTTGCATATCCGATAAACTTTTGTATTTTATACCATCTGCCTCATATCGATTACCTTCTTTGCTATAAGATTGTACACTTGCAACGCCGTTTCGCCAAGCAACAGCCGCTTGACATTGATCTTTAAGATTTTCCGAGCAAAACAATATATTAAGCGGTGTATTGGGTTTTTCTTCATTTCCAAATGCACTTGGATAAAGTTGAGTAACACTTTCGGGAATAACAACATTGCTCAAATTTTCATTATTACAAAATGCTCGATCTTCAATCGTCGCCAAAGATTGAGGGAGAGTAATTTCATCAAAAGCCGCAAAACCGAAAGCCTGCCACCCGATTGAAGATAATGTATCCGGAAAATTAATTTTATCGAGCAAAAAATTTTGGTTAAAAGCTTCCATTCCGATTGAAGTCAAACCATTTGATAAAACAACTTCTTTTGTATGTTCCATATTTTCAAAAGCATGATTACCGATAGAAGTAAATTTGTAGTCTTCCGATTGATTTTCTATCACAATTTTATTGACAATATCTGAATATTGTCCCCATGGTGCCGTTGTTGAACACGGACAAGCATATGTTGCCGGATCCGTATAATTTCGTGAATAATTTTTAATATCACCGTACCCAGTTAAAGTTAAAACACCGTCTTCAATTTTCCAAGTACAATGTTCACCGCAAGCTTCACCTGTGATAATTTCCGCATAGGTATTAAAACTTAAAATCACCCCAAAAACAAAAACTGATTTTTTCATATTTTTTCTCCTTTGTTTAGATTAAAAAAATTCCATCTTGAATAACCAAAATGGAGGAGCCTCAAAAACTGTGATAACTCAGTTAGGTTTATTCGCGTCAATACCCTTATATCACCTACTCCTCCTAAAAGGAGTTTTGTTATCATTTGTGTTTTGAGAACACCGCAACCATCTCGGTTACGCTTTTATGGTGGCATAAATTAATACAAAAGTCAAATAAAAAAAATTAAATTTTATAAAGTGGGGGCAATGGTTCGGATTTTTTTGCTTTGGGGTTTGTTCTGACGGCATTTTTAAACACTTTGATAAAGCGCTTAAGATCAAAATCTGCTTTATTGTTTTCGTTATAAAGTGCGGTATTTAATTTTTTCACCTGCTCATCAAATGCTTCGTTGTTCAAAAGCATTGCCACATCTTTAAGGTTTGTGATATGTGAATGGGGAAAATGCTGCTGCGCCCATAAAATCACATTATCACGCAATTTTTTGATATCTTTTTGCTTTTCAATCGCCTTAAAATAGTCGATTTGTTGTTCTTTCACCGGTTTTGGGTTGGTGTTTTTCGGTCTTAATATAAGCATTGCCGCCAAAACACCTAAAATAAAAGCAATACCTGCCATGACATACGGATTTGTCGGTAAAGTAAAATTTTTACTTTCACTTGTCTTTTGAGGCAAAAAAACATCGTTTTTTGCCTCGGTCTGCATGCTCGGCATATTCGGATTTTGTTTGATGCTTAAAATCTCTTTTGGTAAAACGGCTTGTTGAATCTTATTTGTTGTTAAGTCAAACCATGTCACTTTTATTTCGGGTAATGTCACAAGTCCGGAATTTTCGGGAATATAGGTAATAAGGTTCTTTTGAATACCTGTCAATTGACCTGCTTTGATAAGCGTTTCGCCAACTGGCTTTTCAGGATAAATTTTAAGCCCTGAAATATCCTCAAATTCAAGTTCCGGCAACTGTGTATCTGTCAAGCCGTCGGCTTCAATCGTGATTTGGCGGACAATGGGCATACCCTGAACAAGCTTTGATGGTAAATCCACAAAATTTGATTTAATACGTACATTTTGGGCCGGAAGCCACCATTTTGCAGGATATGTTTCAGGCACCGGCTCAATTTCAATTTCTCTTCCTTTGAATGACAAATTAACAGGTTTTTCAATCCCGAAAACAGAAGGCATCCTAATTGAAAAAAATCCGGTACCGAAAAAATTATCTGTATCCGGTTTTGAATAAGCGTAACCCTTAAAATAAACTGTTGGCAAAGTCAGTTTGCCGCTTTTTAAGGCAAAAAGCGCAAATCTGAACGATATTTGTCGCCGCCCCTCTTTATTTTGAACGATTTTTGTATCCTCTAAAGGCTTGATGATAAAATCTGTTGTCGGCTCAAAAGAAGGCTCACCCTGTTCAATCGTACCGTCATCGGTCAATGTGACAATATAGTCCATCTCTTGACCGATAAAGAAAATTGTATTTTTATCTAAATGTGCCTCAAGTGCATAATCAGGAATGGCACTTTGAGCTTTTTCATCTGAAGTTTTACTTGTATTTGTTATGGCAGAAGGTGCATCGGTTACCATTATTTGAAGCGGTGCTGTTTTTTGAGAGCCGACATTCAACGAAGGAACAATCAATAGACCCTTATTTAAAGGTTTAAGTCCGATTTTCCAAGTGGTTTCGGCTTGCGCTTTGCCGTTGATAATATAATTTTGATGCGACACCAAATGAGAGACGATATAAAAATCATCTTTTAAAGGCGTTAAATCAGGCGTATTTGCGCTGTCGGCATCTGTTTTTATGGTAAGCTCAAAAACATCATCGATACCGACTTTATCGGCACTGAGATTAGCGCTGACAGAGGCTGCAACGACTTTAGAAATAAG
The DNA here is from genome assembly GCA_902767055.1 of uncultured Pseudomonadota bacterium. Taxonomy (GTDB): domain Bacteria; phylum Pseudomonadota; class Alphaproteobacteria; order RF32; family CAG-239; genus UBA1254. Next base: position 6,368 of record CACXFX010000009.1, on the reverse strand, counting down.
TATTAAAATCATAACCAAAAGATATTTTTTCATTTTTTAATCCTCATATCTCTTTTTTAAATATTCTTGCTCAATAAAAGCTTTGAGCAAGCCGCCTGTATCTTCTTTAATTTCACGAAATTTTTGCTCGCGTGCCCAAACGGCTTCATCATAATTATCGGATTTAGCTTCTTTCGCATTCATTGCTTGGGCTTTTTGCTTTTCAAGTGATTGTTTATTTTCTCTGTTATGATCCTCATTTTGATTTTGTGCATCGGCCTCATCTTGAGGTTGATTTTCATTTTCATCGCCGACGGATTGATTGTTTTGGTCGGGTTGATTATTTTTTTGTTTATCTTCGTTTTGGTTTTCTTGCTTTTGAGAAGAAGAAGCCTGATCTTGTTGATTGTCCTGATTTTCTTGATCTTGCGAGGTCTCTTTTTGGTTTTGATTTTGCTCTTGTTGTTGATCCTGATTTTTTTGGTTTTGTTGATTTTTTTGACTTTGCTTTAATTTTTTCAAATATTCGAGGTTAAACTTCGCATCTTCATGATTAGAATCTTGTTTTAAGACGGTTTCGTAAGTTTTGATTGCCTCATCGATATTGCCGCTTTTAGCCAAGGCATTGCCTTTGTTGTAAACCGATTCTACGTCCGAAAATTTTGAAAATAATTCAACTGCTTTTTGATAATCGCCGGCCTTATAAGCAGCTGAAGCTTTCCATTTTTCGTTTTTAAATTTTTCGGCTGCCGTTTGATATTGCCTGCTTGAAAATGCAAGCATCGCCTCTTGATCCGGATTAAATAAAAATCCGGCATTGGCTTGCGTCGATATGAAAAATGTCAACAACACAACCAAAATGCCTCTTTCGAAAAGCAAAAGTGTCAAAAATGCCGTGACAAATACAAAAATCCAACCGTTATCCTGAAGGACTTGTCTGCTGTTTTGGCTTTCCTTAAGGTCGCTTTTTTGAAAAGATGAAATAAAGTTTATCAACGCCGAATCGGTATTTTGTAAAACATTTAAATAAATGCCACCGCCGGCTTTGGCAATCTGTTTTAAGGTGTTTGATGATACAGGTGAAAAATCACAAACACTGACCTTAAAACCGTCTTTTAAAGCGCGTTTTGCGCTTAAAATAGCATCAGATTCATATTTTTGCGGTGCATTTGATGAAAATATAACAATATGCCCGCTTGAAAAACCTGATTGTTTAAAGCGTTCAAGTGCCAAATCAATGGCTCTGTCCGGCCTGTTTCCCGAAAGCGGCATAATATCCGTTGATACGGCTTTTAAGAGATTGACAATAATATTTTCATCTTCACTTAAAGGCGAAATGATAAACGGTTCTCCGCGGTAGACAATCAAGCCGGACGGGGCAGCTTTAGATTGTTTTAAGACATCGATGATTTCAATTTTTGCACGGCTTAAGCGTGAGGGGCGCACATCCGTTTTTTCCATATCTTCGGACAAATCGAGTAAAATCATAATCGGATTTTGCCCAAAAAGAATCGGCTGCTCGATCTTTTTAAAACTCGGCCCCGAAAGGGCAAAGACGGCGCTTATCAGTGCGGCATAAATCAAAAAACGCCCGTTTTTTTGTGTTTTATGATCATTTTTAATCAGCAAATAATCCAAAAACTTTGCTTCGCAAACTTTTTTCCACGAGCAATCACCAATCAGGTTTGGTTTAAAAAATGCGGCAAAAAGTATTGCAGGGATAAGCAAAAGGAGCATCCAAGGTCTTAAAAATGCAAAATTTTGCATCAAATCAAGCATTCTCGGACCTCCTTAAAATATTGTATAAAATCGCCGAAAAGCCCAAAATCAAAGCAACCAATAAAGGGATAAAATAAAGTTCCGTTTGAGGATAAATATAATTTTCTTGCGCCTCATTTACCTCTAACATATTGATTTTTTGATAAACTTTGATTAAATCATTGAGGCTTGCCACTTTAAAATAAGTACCTTTTGTTGCCTCGGCCAATTGGGCAAGACCTTTTTCGTCCGCACCTTGAGTTTGCAAGCCAAAAAACAAAGCTCTCGGAGAAATATTCGGTGATATGGCAATGGTATAAACCTTGACTCCCTCGCTTTTGGCAAGTGCAACCGCTTGGGCCAAATTCATCTGACCGTCATTGTTTTCACCGTCCGAAAGCAAAATAATGATTTTATTTTTTTTCTCATTTTGACTTTCTTTTAAGACCTTTAGCCCGAGTGCAACCGCATCGCCGATAGCTGTCGATTGTCCGGCCATACCGGCTTGCATCGAAGATAAAATATCCAAAACGGCTTGCCTGTCAAAGGTTAATGGGGCTTGAAGATAAGCTCTTGTGCCAAATAAAATCAATCCCAATCGGTCATCGCTACGTTTTTTTACAAAATCAGATACAACGGCACGCACGGCATCTATGCGCTTGATACGGCGCGTGTTAAAAACAAAATCATCTTCAAGCATAGAGGTCGAAATATCGCAAATCAGCAAGATATCACGCCCTTCATGGGACAGGCGAATCGGCTCATCGATTTTGATCGGACGCATCATCGATGCCACAAGGCAAAGCCAAATTAAAACGGACAGCCACGAAATCGAAAATTTTGACCGAGAGTTCAGTTTCAAAGATGATGATTGAAAATTCTTTTCTATCTTTTCAAAATCCTTGATAAACGGTACTTTTAACGCCGAATATAAAAAATTTCTCTTTTTTGAAAAATAGCGTATCAAAAAAGGTAAAATAAGCAAAACCGCAAGATAAGGATAATGAAAATAAATCATAAATTATCCTCCAAAAACGTGCGGGCAAAATTTTTAAGCGCCTCAAAATCGGCTTGATTTACGGTTGTGTCTTTTGGCATATAAGGCCCGAAAGATAAAATGTCGGCTGCTGATTTTTCAATCTTTTGAGATGTTTTGGCGCGCAAAAAATCGATCCATTTTTTACCGCTTAAAGCAACGGCATCAGGGTATTTTAAGATGCAAATACGCCGCAAAAGTTCTGAGAGGGCGCAAACCGAATCCATATTCATTTCAGTCAGTTTGTTGAGATTTTTTAAGGCATAACGCTTTTTGCTTTTAAGCCAAATCCGGTATAAAAAAGGCAACAAAACAACAGCGAGGGCAAGTGCGCATAAAATCATCACAACGCCCCAACCAAGCGGAAAGCGCGTTATCGCATCCGGCAAGTGTATATCTTTAAGTGCCTCAAGATTATCCATTATCTATCAAAGCCTTGAAATAAAATTCATTAAAACTAATGTAGGCTTTTTTTTAACTGATATCAAGAGAATATCTTAAAGTTTTTCAGCTTTTTACCCATAAAAACCAAATTAGCGATACTTTATCGACACACGGTTTTGGGTACCGGTGATTTTATTTGCTTCATCGATTGTATAGATGCGTTTTTTGATGTAATTCGGCGTGCCTATGTCGGAAGAATTTTGATAAAATTTGCCTTGATAAAAATATTGGTCACCGAATTTTTTGTATGGTTTTAAGATTTCAGAGATTTTTTCATTACTCATTGAAGAGGTTTCTAATGCTGTTTGACATTCTTGAATATGATTTTCAGGACAATAAAGGTTTTCAAGTTCGGTACCAAGAAAAATACCTGACCACATTAATCCGTTAGAGCCGTTTGTAAAAAGCGATTCGGGCATAACCAATGTTTTTAAGTTCGTATTATTTGCAAAAGCAAAATTCCCTATTGCGTGGACGCTATCTGAAAAAGTAACATCACTTAAATTATCGCAATTTGTAAAAGTATACCAGTGTATTTTTCCGACGCCGGAACCGATTGTCACTTTTTGCAGATTATCAAAATCATAGAAAGTCCCTTGTTGTATTTCTTCTATGCCAGATATTTCAACTTCTGTGATACTTTTGGGCCATGGTGCATATTCTAATTGTGCGCCAAGGTTATCATTTACTTTATATTCAATCATCTTTCCGGAACCTGTAATGGTCAGTTTATTATTTTCAAGTTGTGCCGTACATAAATCAGATTGTGTCGCACTGCAATCCCAACAAGATATATTTAATGTTCCTTGAGGACAAACATTTGCCGCATATGTATCAAAACTTAATATTAAACCTATGGTAACAATCTGTTTTTTCATATTTTTTCTCCGTCAAAAATTACTCATTAAATAAAAAAATTTCCGTTTACATAACTAAAACGGAAGAGGAGCTAAACGAACTGTAACAGCACAGATGAATTTATTCGTCGCGAAATGCGCTTATATCATTCACTCCTCTAGAAAGGAGCATTAGCTGTTAGTGTGTCGTTTAAACACCGCAACCGGTTCGGTTACGATTTTATTATGGCAGAAAATATTTTAAGTGTCAAATGTTTTGTGTCCTAAATTTTAACAAAAAAATGAAAATGACACAATAATGTCACTTTTTTTTCAAAAAAAAATGTGTTATAATGTACTCATCTAAGATAAAAGGAGGCCTCAGATGCCGCATATGTCAAAAGTTTTTCTTTTTATTTTTTGCATCGGTTTTATAAGTGCCAGATCGTACGCACAATTACCGGCAAGCCCGTGGCAGCCTCAGTTGCCTGCGCCGAATGACGGTTATTTTGGCAATAATATTGCAGATGCGGCCGGCAGTGATATTACCGATTCGCCGATTTATGCCAACAATGCCGGCGGTGGCGAAATTTTGCCTGTCGATCCTTGGGCACGTGCACGTGACAGAAGCGGGGTACGTACTTGGCGCGGCAGCGGTCAGCACGGCAAGTTGAATTATATCGGTGAAGGTACGGTATTTAACACCGGTGATATGGAGATGTTGGCGCCTGAAGTCAATCGCCACAACATGATTACAATGCTCGATCATTTAAGAAAAATGGGTTATCAAATCCCGCAAAGCTATGATGAAAAAATTAAAAATATGCCGTCTTCTTATCGCCAAGAGTTGGAGGACAGCATTGTCGATGTTAATGCCGCCGATGATCCGTTCAGTAAAGTATTTGTCGGAATGATCGGTACGATTGAAAATTCGACCGGTTTGAGCTTTGACAATATTTTATTCAATACCATTAATATTTTGGGCACAGACTGATGTCAACAAATGGATTTTTTGATTGAATTTGAAGTTGAAATACCATAAACTTCGAATAGTTTCGTTTTGTTTGGAGATAAAATCAATGAAAAAAAGTTTTTTATATACGCTTTGCTTTGCAACACTTTTAGGAGCGGTGAATGCTAATGCACAATCAAGTGAAGCCACGGAGTATTTGCGCTCTTCTTTAAATCAGGCTTCGCTTAACAATATTTTAGAAGCAGAGAGAGTTTTTTGTTATACGGTTGAGATGCCATCTGCGGGGTATACGGGATATACGCTTGACCAAATGGCATTGACCGGTTTTTGCGGTATTCTAAGCGATGAAGAAAAAACGCTTTTTGTTGATGAATTTTTCAAAAATGAAAAGAATGTTTCAAAAACTTCGGCGCAATGTGTTATTTCGCCGCGTGTGATGTTGCGTTTTTATCGCGGTGTCGATTCGACGGATGTCCTGTTTTCGTATCCTTGCCCGTCATTTAGTGTTTTTTACGGCGGAAGTGTTAAATCATTTAATACCGCACCCGTATCAGAAGCGATGGAAGTGATTGCAAAAATGTATGAAGATAAACGAGTCGATTTTATTTCACCGACTTTGTTAAACCAAATGTTGCCGATGGGTATTGTTGTCAATGATGAGCAAAAAGCCGTTGTTGAAAAGAAAGCAGAAACAGGTCCTGTCAGAGGATGGGCAAAAGATGGTGCTCAAAATGCTTCGGATAAGCCTTCGCAAGCGGCTCCGAAAGGGTGGAATAAAATCAATATCAAGAAAAATCAGTAAAAAATAAAAGTGCAGAAGGCGTGATTTTTTTCTTGATTTTATTTTAAGATTGGCGTATAAACGCGCCATCAACCATTGGGGCTGTAGCTCAGTTGGGCGCGAGGATAAAAATGCCCTAGATGGCATTTTTAACCGCAAGCGGCGAAGCTTTATTTTTGAGTAAGGGAGCGTGCAAGCGACCGCAACGAAATTATAAAGCAAGTGACCGAAGAAAGCTGAAAGCTTTCTAGACAGCGACAGGTTCCTGTCGCAGCAAAACAGAAGAGATATTATTGTGAGGCACAAATTAAAAATGGGGCTGTAGCTCAGTTGGGAGAGCGACAGGTTCGCAATCTGTAGGTCGAGGGTTCGATCCCCTTCAGCTCCACCAGTTTTAGCACCGAGAGGTGCTTTTTTTTTATGAGGGGATCGAACACTCGACCTGTCGAGGGCACAAGCAAAAAAACAACCTCAAAATGTTGTTTTTTGCGAAAATGACGATGGTTTGTTAATTTTCAAACGAGCGAGCAAGCGAAGTTTGAAAATGTTACAAACCGAGTG
>CACXFX010000008.1 GCA_902767055.1 uncultured Pseudomonadota bacterium | reverse complement strand
GCAAGGGTTTTGAGAGATGGGTGACCAGTAAACAAAAAGCCGTTTAACTAGATTTTCGCCGCGGCTTGCGTCCCCGCATACGAAAAAAGTCGAGGAAGGACCCGCTAACCTGAGAACAGCCCATCGCGACAGAGTTTTGTAAACACCGGCTTGTTCAGCCCGAGCTTGGCAATAATCTCGGAAGGTTTATCCGAAATTGAAAGCGTTGTGATTGTTTGAATGCCTCGTTTGATTGTCTTAACCACCGCGCTCGGCAACTCCGAACGTCCGATGCACGAAGAGAGATAAACGAAGCACTCGTCATTATCTTTAAGGTAGTCCAATGCCAGCTTGCGAGCGTAAATGTTGAGTGTCACATCAGACTTGCTTGCATCCTTAGTCCACGGACTGCCGCCGCCAACCGGAGCGGATGCCGAGTAGAAGTCACAAGCGAGTTTACGTCCGGTCACACCGCAGTCAGCAATGGAAGAGTGCTTTTCGTATACCAATGTTGGATTTATGATGATATTCTCCGGTTCTTCACCTAGAACACGAATTATAAACGGCTTGAGGTCAACATCTCTGAGCATCGGAATTGCTACAATAGCCGTGTCCACGCCGCTTAATTCATTGAGTGTAATCTGCGTTTTAATATCAATGCCGAGGTGGATGTTCTGCAAAGCGTATTCATAAAGTGCACGGCACAGCTTGTTGGCAAGATATTGCTCACGGCTGATATTGCCGACACCTTGGCAAGCATAACCGACAAATATGCCTTGGTCGCCCCAGCCATCCTGATTATAAACAGCAAAATTAATTTCCATTGATTGCTCTCCAATCAAATTGATAACTTCAATTTTACTAGGCTCAATAGCATTATCATGCCAACGTAGTGCATAATACTCATCATAACCAATTTCAGCGAGAGCCTTCAGCACATATTCTTCGACATTATCCAAATTGACATTGCCTTTGATTTCGCCACCGAGAACAACGATGTTGTCCTTAATCATTACTTCGACCGCATAATGAACATCTTTATCTTGTTCAATCATCCGGTCTAAAATGTAACTGGAAATATAGTCCGCCGTTTTATCAGGATGCCCTAAAGACACCGCTTCTGCAGTTTTAATCATGTTGTATTCCTTATGTTTGGAGGGTTATTTAAAATGCCAACGGGGACGTGTTTACACTTTCGTCCCCGATTATACCCATTTTTATACGTTTTTTTTGCAGATTTGTAAACCCCAAATATGTCAACAACATTTTTTTATGCTGAATTGGATTTTTACAAGTGCACGATTGTACATTATCCATAACCTCTGTCGTGTTACTCCATAATCTCGGCATAGTAATTTCCATGGGATCCGTTTAGCGCGTTTCCAAACAACCATTCGCTCGCGAGGCTCGAGGACTTCCATCCAAACAAGAGTTCGCTCCCACAAAGCAATTTGTTCGTTGGTTGGTTTAATTTTAATAGGAAGTCGCTCCATAAAAGCGATTTCTTGTGGCGTGTAAACAATTTCAAAAAGCCAACTTCGGTATTTTTCAGGTTTTACCGGTGGTAATAACCGCTCAACATAGGCGGCTGTTTCTAAATCTTGCTTGATTTGTTCAATGGTAATCTCAAACATTTTGCACCACCTTTCCTTTGCCAAGCTCATTTTGACCGGCGGCAAGTCCGGCTTCAAAGTCCGTTATTGATATTCCAACGTCCTTACAATACCATTTCCGAACTGCTTTTTGCCAATCCAAGGCCACGTATTTCTTACCATGTCGCCAACCACGCTCATTGTGCCAGCTCATAAAAGCCGGTACATCCACCGCAATTTTTAACTCAGAACAATATCCGGCAACATCTTCAGCACTCGGCGCACCCACAAATTCCGAGTTTTCCACAGCTTCAGGCTCTCTTTCTCTACCACCATTATCCGATTCATTACCCGAATCATTCTCTATCTCCGGCTCATTCTCCTTCTCCGACTCTAGTGGGCGACCGCTGAGCGGTGTAGGTGGTGTTTCGCTGACCGGTCGCTTTGCGGTCGCTTTGCGATGGCTGACTCCTTTCTTGGCGTTTTGTGCGTTAATTTCGCACATTTGCAACCACCGTTCGTTATGAGCCGTGATTACGCGTTGAATCGAATCAAATCTGTCTTTTTTTAAGCCCGCTAATTTTACCGACGTACTACCGTATAAATTAAATTCACATATTGCGATGATTAAATCGGCGATTTCGTTTTTCCTAAAGTTATGCACAGCGGCAAGGAAGTCCGCCGGATACATAACAAATGATGTCTTTTTATTGTCCATGACGACCTCCGTTATCGTCACGAGAGGCCGACTTAATGCGTTTCACGCCTTGCACCCACTTAAGAGCCAGAGAAGTGCGGCGAACTTCATCGCGCACTTTCTTCTCTAGCTCATCAAGCATTGACATCTCTAGATTAAGCAAATAAACAACCGGAATACCGCGTACTTCCTCAGTTACATAAGTATATTTTTCTTCAGTGAACATCTTTTTTTCCTTTCTCAAATGTTGACATTCACTAGAGAACATTCCCGCAAGTCGAAAAATCGTTCGGCAAAAATCAAAAATTTTTCATTTTATTGAAAAACTTGTAGATTGTCTCCTTGCTGATATGCAGTTGGCGCGATATCTGATCCACGCTATAACCATCCATAATCAAGTAAAGCGTCTGTTTTAACTTGATATTCTCGGCTTTATCAAAAATGTCGTGAATTGTGGCTCGGTTGATAGCAGTGTCAAATGTCGACTCATTATCGTAAAAAAAATCCTCATTGAACGTTTCGTAGTCCAATGAGGATGTTAAATGTGCTCTAGTTCGCTTTCGTTTTCGTAGCAGTTTATAAGACCGCAGTTGAAGCGCGTGCACAACTAACGCTTCGTCCGTGTCCGGAACCTTATAATATTGCTCAAGGTAGTAGAGAAGAAGATCTTGCATAATATCTTCGCGATCTTCATAACTGAAATATTGGGTTGATAACAGTCTTCGCGTTTGCGTATAAACCGTTAAGCGGACATACCGTGGTAGTCCGCTGAAGATGTCAAGATTCATAAAATAAACCTCTCTAAAATGTTAATGAGAAGTTAATTTTGAATCAAAACTAAAATTAGACAATAAGTTTAATCTTCAACCCAAAATAGAATTAGACTTTAAGTCTAGGTATGACAATAGGTTTGTTTTTATTGACAAATGTGCACAATTCTGTGCAAAACTGAGTTTTAATCATAACCGGCTATGTGGCATTAGTCGAGAATCGTAAATCCATACTTTTTCTCTTGGTCTTCCCAAAGCGGTGGAATATCGCTACGCATCAAAGTGCGCAGATAAAATTTAGGTGGCTGATGACCTTTCAAAATGGTGCGGATAATCGCCGGAGAAAGTGATGTTAATCTCAGTAGTCGGCTAAGGTAACCGGCATCAATATTTTCTTTTATGGAAACCTCGGCAATGCTACGGTGTGTCTGATCAATCATTTTTTGATATCTGAACCCGAGGCAAATTCCTTTAATCAGCTCATTATCAAAATGCGGATTGGCCATAATATTATCCGGTAAGTGTATTTCGGTGTGACCTTTATGTTTTACGAACGGAATAGGTAATACCGTTTGATGTCCGCTCGTACTTTGAAGTAATGATTCCGATAAGAGACTTAAGCCTAAATCAGTCCAGTTAATCTCCATGGTCTCGTAATTTAATGTAACGCCGGTTATAAGCAACCGCATTAAAAGCAATTTATAACGGTCGGCAAGTTTATAAAGAACTTTTTCCGGTGTACGCAAAATCCTGAACAACTCCATTGTTTTGTTTGGTGCAACTTTTTCAATAAGGGCTTGGAATACTTTCGGATCTTGTAACAATTGCGACACGATTTTAATCATGCAATCGTCCATGGCAGCTTGCTGTACCGCGCCGTTGGTGCATCGGTGGTATCCGTGTGTCTTGGCAATATTTGAAGTGTAATAATACCGTTTTGTACCGTGCGCTTGACTGGCGGTCGGTGTCATTGATGCATGACAGCAACCGCAAGTCAAAAGACCACGCATAATCCCGACCTCATTATTATTAAATAAGCAAATACGTTGCGTTGACGGTCGTTTTTCGCTGACTTCCTGCGCCTCCATAAAAACTTCCTGGCTGACGATGCCTTCATGTTGCCCATCATAAACAATGTCTTTGTGCTTTATTTTGCCCATATAAATCGGGTTTTGTATCATTCTGTAGATTGCGGTGCGGGCAAGTTTTTTGTATCCTTTTTCTTCCATTAACTCGGATACGGCCTGGGCTGACTTATATTGTATATACATATCGTACATAAATCTGATTTCTTTGGCTTCCTCCGGTTTTATGACTAGTTTGCGATCAACCACTTCATATCCGTAAGGTACACCACCGCCCATCCATATACCTTTCTTTTTAGAGGCGGCAATTTTATCCCGAACACGTTCCGCGCCGATTTCACGCTCAAACTGTGCAAACGATAACAACATATTTAAGGTCAACCGTCCCATGCTATCGGCCGTGTTGAAGTTTTGTGTTACCGAAACGAATGAACATTGGTGTTTTTCAAAAACGTCAACCATCTTAGCAAAATCGGTAAGCGAGCGGGTAAGTCGGTCGATTTTATAAACCACAATCATATCGACTTTATTATCGGCAATATCTTTCAACAGCCGTTCCAGAGCCGGACGTTTCATGTTGCCGCCGCTGTAACCGCCATCGTCATAATGCTCGTCAATTAGCACCCAACCTTGATGCTTTTGGCTCTTAATAAAGTTTTCGCTTGCTTCGCGTTGAGCTTCCAATGTATTGAACTCTTTTTCCAAACCCTCGTCCGTAGATTTACGGGTATAAATTGCACACCTTACTTCACCCATGACTTAACTCCGAAAAATTCTTGTCCCGATACTTTACGTCCGGTTATCAGCTTGGCCAATGAACCGAGCGATTTATAAACTTCGCCGTCCATCTCAAAACCACCATCCGTCACTCGAATTTTATACGTTGCGCCTTTGTATTGTTTAACAATTTCTGTTCCAGTTACAAATTTATGCGGTTTTGCCAATTCCTTGATATCCATATTTTCGAGCATCTGCCGCGTTTTATTATCCAAACCGCCAAACCGCATCTCTTGCAATTTATGCGTAATGCGCCACACATAATATTCTTTACGCGTGGATGTGGTAGGAATGGCGATGAGTTTATCGTAATACGCTCGAAGCTCTTCATAAGAGAGTTGAGGAATTGCACGAAGATCGATGTTCATATCAATAACCTGCATTGTTTTGTCCTTTCTCTTGGTTTGTGCTGTTTTCTTCAATTAGGGTACTCACAGCCTCAAAAATTAAATCTATTAAATTATCCATTGGTTACCTCTCAGTAACAGCAATGCTTGGAATTTCTTCTTTATCCAGTAAAATCGATACTTTCCCGCCATTTTCTTGCTCTTCTAAGAGAATTTTTATGGCAATGCCGATAATATCGATAAATTCGTTAAACTCGCTGTTTGCTACCATTTGTTTTTTCCTTTCAACAGATAACATTCCCGCAAGTCGAAAAATCGTTCGGCAAAAATTAAAATTTTTTTCAAAAAGTTATATTTTTTTGTAATTGAGACTTATTTGAAGAGGTCGTGTATCGGTGCATTAAAGTTAAAAAATGATTAAATAAACTAATAGATTGAAATATATTTTTTTTACGAATATAGATAGTTTTGAGGGCTCAAAGTATCTGGTGGTAGGTTCGAGTTCTAAGTCGCCCACCATATAAAAGCCTCTTCGCAAAGAAGAGGTTTTTTTGTTTTAAATTCTCGGGTGCGGTTTTAGCTTAAAATATTGCCTCTATATCCCTTATTTCTAGGCACTTTCCGCTTTTTCATCAATCTCATTTATAAGCGCATTTGCGTGGTGGTCTGGTCGCGTATCTATT
>CACXFX010000007.1 GCA_902767055.1 uncultured Pseudomonadota bacterium | reverse complement strand
TTGTTGTTCTTCTTTTTCGTTAAACTCTTCAACGACGACCCGATTTTTGGCATACTTGTTGCCTTTAGCCATAACCCAAGGATTGTCTTCGTCTTGAGCAGAATTTTGTAAGGCGCTTTGAATTTCGCCGCTTTCGCTTGAGGCTTCGGCTTTTGCCCATGCCGTTTCGTCAATTTCGGGTTCATCAATATTTGACAGCTCAAGCAAAGCGCCGACTTCATTTTTTTTCAGGTCAGCCTCAGCCAAATTATTCTCTTGAGTCATGACATCCGTTTGTTCAATGCTGTTAATCAAAGTATCAGGATCAAGCATGGCGATTTTGGAAGTGTCGGCATTATTTGAAACATTAATTTTTTCATGTAATACGGCGGAATTTTCAAAGAGCGGAATATCTTCATCGGAAACGTCATTATCGGCAATTTCGAAAGGTGTATTTTCTTGTGCCGATTGAGGCATTTCGCTTAAGGTATCGCTGATGTCGGCGTATACGATGCCGCTTTGAAGGTGTTTTTGATTTTCTTTTATTTCTTTAATCTCATCATCATCCAAAGTAATTTCGCTTGAATAAGCCAAATCCGTCGAAACGGTTTGTTTTTTTGGTAATGCGATTTGATCGGTTTGTTGTATTTGAGGTATTACTTCGTTGATAGCAGGTTGTTCAACGGGCAAGAATTGTTCTTCAATAACGGTATCTGCCTGAGCCGTCACAAGAGAATCAATATCTGAAGTGTCCACAACAGGTGTTTCGACGGAGGCAACAAAAGGGGAAATATCACTGTCAACGGCGTCTTCCGAAAAAAGTGAAATATTTTCAATTTTTGTATCTGTCGGAGTATCATTTTTTTTGATTTCGGGTGCACGAAAGAAGACCTTTTGGACCGCAATCACGGCCAAAACGGAAAATATAAAACTGCAAACAAAACTTTTTATGTTATTTTTTTGCATTTTTTAGTGTTACTCCAAAATCAATAAATCAACGAAAAATCAGACGTTTAGGTCAAAACGGCCGCATTTTGTCGGTTTAATTGAAGTTAATCTAGCACAAATTATGTTAAAATAGAGTTAATGAAAAGGAGAGGTGCTTTGCGGTTTTTAATATGGTTTAATAAATTTATATTGAAAAATTTTATATTTTGATATAGTTTTATTTCAGTTTAAATAATCAGGAGGAAAAAGTGAAAATTTCATTGATTGTTTTGGGCATTTTGGTGTTTTATCTTTACACACTTTATGCCGGTTTAATCAAAAAGCGCAACAATTTAAAAGAGGCGGCATCGGGTGTTGATGTTCAGCTTAAAAAACGTTATGATTTAATACCGAATTTACTTGAGATGGCTGCAAAATTTATGGACCATGAAAAAGAGCTTTTTGCAGATATTGTTAAACTCAGAAATGATGCCGTCAAGCAAAATTTTGCCCTTGATACGAAAAAGAGCATTGAGCTTGATAATGCAATAAACGGTAAGCTTAAATCATTTTTTGTGAATGTCGAAAACTATCCGGAGCTTAAATCATCGGCTGCGATGGTTCAGGCAATGCAAAGTTTTAATGAAGCGGAAGAAAATATCGCGGCGGCCAGACGTTTTTATAACAGTGCATTGACCGAACTTAAAAATGCGGTTGAAATTTTTCCGTCATCAATGGTTGCCTCGATCGTTGGTATTAAAGCAGATCAACCTTATTTTGAGGCTGAGAGTGCGGCTAAAAACCGTATTGATGCCAAAGAGTATTTTAAATAATGGAACAAAAAACAAACGCGGACATCAGAAAAGATTTTCAAGCCTATTGGTTGAAAGTTTTGTTGCCGGCTTTGCAAAAAAAAGAAAGTTTGCGCCAAAAATATCTTTCGAGATTTTGGTTTTTGTTGTGGTTGGCGCTTTTTATTATTCCGATGATTTGTATCACGTCATATGTTTTTGCTCATCAAATTTTGGATCCGAATATTTTATTTTTAATCATTGCCGGTGCGATTTTTATGATACAACGTCCGTATGGGCAATATAAAAAGAAGATAAAACAGGATGTTATGCCTTTGTTTGTCGGTTTTTTTGACGGGTTTAAGTATGAGTTGGGCAAGGGTTTGACTTTAGATGAAATTGA
>CACXFX010000006.1 GCA_902767055.1 uncultured Pseudomonadota bacterium | reverse complement strand
CCTTCAAAAGAAAGATCGTTTTGCATATGCGCCGACAAATTTTTAATCAAATTTTTACCGGCCAATTGCGGGTCGGCATAATCCGCTTCCATCGATTCCAAATAAACAACAATCAAATTACGTTTTTTCAAAGGAAAAGTGTACGTAATGTTTTCAGGCGCAACATATTCTTTTTCGTACAAATCTGTGTAAATATGCTTATTTAACAAGTACAAAACAATACCCGTTTGATAAAAAACAAAGGCAAGACATAGAGCCCCTATTACAAATAAATATCTGTTCTTTTTAATAAAAGCCGGCATTAAAACAGCCATTATCAAAGCCGCACCGAAAGCAATGTAATAGCCTTTGAGAGTATCGGCCGATACTTGAGAAACCCCGTCTTCCAAATTGATAAAAATTTGCTCAATATGCACATCGCCCCATATATGCCATGTCCAAATCAGCGAAAACATTGCTAAAAGCGCAACAAACAAAAAGCCGACACTCAATAAATCTTTAATAAATTGTTTCATAAACTTTCCTTTACTTTAAGGATAATATCTTCAAACATCTTTACCGTCAAAACCCCTGTGTTGATGTTATAACGCGAGGTGTGATAAGAATCAAACAAAACCAGCCGATGCTTTTTTAGTATATGTTTACCGCCGTGGCAAAATTTAAAAGCCGAAAGTTTGTATCCCAAAGCACCCAAAACGGCATTATGCGCCACCTGCCCCAACACCAAAATGATTTTCAAATTTTTCATCGCAGCAATTTCTTCAATTAAAAACGGCCTGCAATTTTTGACTTCATCTGCATTCACTTTGTTTTGCGGCGGCACACAACGTACGGCATTCGAAATCCGCACATTAATCAGCTCAAACCCGTCATCTGCTCTTTTTTGATAATTTCCTTTGGCAAAACCGAATTTTTTAAGCGCAGGATATAAAATATCACCGGCATAATCGTTTGTAAACGGCCGTCCCGTTTGATTCGCACCGTTCAAGCCTGGCGCCAGACCGACAACCAAAATTTTGGCCTCGATTTCCCCGAAAGAAGAAACCGGCGCATTATGATAAGTCAAAAATTTCTTGCGATTTTCATTTCTGAAACAAACAAGACGTTCACATTTATCACAATTTTTATCAGGGCCCGAAAAACACATATTTTTTAAAAATCCAATAAAAAATCATATATTTTGTACCATTAACACAGATTTTTTTTGCGCGCACTATTTAAAATCGATTTTTACAGAATATATAGCATCGTGAACTTTAGGATTAATTCATTTAACAATATCTATTTATAAATAGGAGAATATGTACGATGAGAAAAACATTATTACTTACAGGTGTTGCTTCAATTTTTGCTTTACAGGCCAACGCCGGTTATTGGTCGGATGTGTATAACGACATGCATCCTTATATCGGTGTTGACTACGTTTACAGCAACGTTAAATTCGGCGGCGCCGCAACACATATGAAAGACAGCTATCATTCCCCTTCGATTAATATCGGTGCCAGAATGTACGGATATTACGGATTGGAAGCTTTCTATCAGCAATCTTTCAAAGAAAAAAGAAAACTTGACGGCGAAGATCATTCTGCCGAATTTTTAGCCTACGGTGCCGATATGTACGGCTATATGCCCGTGGGTTGCAGCCAGTTTAATTTGCTCGGTTCGCTCGGACTTGCAAACTATCGTTTTGACTTCAGATATCCGGACATTGCCTCAAAATCACAAAACAGAATCGGATATCGCGCAGGCCTTGGTATGCAATATGACTTCAACGAGCATTTTGCATTTCGTATGATGGGCAGATATACTTATCTCGGCATGAAACGCGTCAACAACTTAAAAGAAGTGACAGCCGGTTTAAGATATATGTTCTAAACTTTGACACCTAAAAAAACAAAACCTCGAAAGCTTTTTCGGGGTTTTGTTCTTTATATTAACAAATAAATTCGATGATTTTTTTCAAATTTCGACGGGCAAAAAAATCGTCCGCCCTAAATTCTTTTTTAAAAGCCGGCAAATTCTTATCCAAAGCCGTCACGCCCGTTTGAAATCCGTCAATAAAAATTTGATTTTTTTCCCATTTCGGCCCGATAACGTACCCCATCATTGGCAGCGTCTGCTCAAGTTTTCGAATATCCAAATTTTGATAAGGCAACACAACGCACTTAAAAGCATCTTTTCCTGTTTTGGCGCGATTTTTTTTGGCCGCCCAAATCATATTTGCAAACGCACCGTTTTGATTTGCCAGAGCCTCGATATCCTGATCATCTGAGGCCATAACAACCAAAACATCACAACTTTCGATATTCTCAAAATTTTGAGCATCCGCAACCAAAAAAGCATATTCTTCTTCTAAATTCTTAAAAATATTTTTTTCAAACTTAAAATATGCCGGCACGGATAAATCAATGTTTTTTTTCAAACCTTCATGACAACGCTTTGCCAAAAACATTTGCAAAGCATCATTTTTCGGGCTCGTTTCAACAAGCGCCGTCTTAAAAGCGCCTGAAAGCGCAACCGCCATATGCGCCGCAAAAATCGTCTGAAATTTATTTTGTTTCGGCGAAACGACGAAAATTTTTTTCATTAATTTGAACCTTCGGCAAACATTGTATCCGCCTTAAATAAAACTGCGGCACAGTCTTGTTTTTTATTTTTAAGCGCAGAACACAGTTTGCCGGCATCGCTTTGATTAAGCCCGATAATTTGTGCGCGATAAAGCGTTTTTTCACCGGAATTTAATTTGTCGATACGAATATTTTGCGCCATCAGTTTCGAGGCAAATTGACTTTGAACATTCTTGGCATGGCTTAAAGCTTTATCATAGCTTGAAAATGCACCGATTTTGATAGCCCAATCCGTTTTCGGTTTTTCTTTTGTCTGAATATGATATGCATATTGTGTCGCTTGCTTTTTCTGCCCGCCTTTAGGCGTTTCAATGGCCACTTTTAATTTTTGAATATCAATTTTTTTATTTTCTTGTAAATGGGCAAAAAATTTATCCATCATCATAGCGACTTTATCATCGCGATCATCAACTTTTTTATGTCCCATCGTCACGGCAATAATCCGGTGCCCGTCACGTTCGGCCGATGTCACGATGTTAAAACCGGCATTTAAGGTATAACCTGTTTTAAGCCCGTCTGCCCCGTCAAAAGTTTTCAAAAGATTGTTGTGACCTTCGATTTTTTGACCTTTGTACTCAAATTCGGTGAGTGAAAAAAGCGGATAATATTTCGGAAAATGGTGATAGATGGCAAGTCCTAAAATCGCCATATCCCGCGCAGTCGTCTTTTGTTCGGAATGATGCAGACCCGAGGCGTTTTTAAAAGTTGTGTTTTTCATGCCGAGTTTTTGTGCCGTTTTCGTCATCATCAAGGCAAATTCGCGCTCATTACCGCCGGATAGAGCTTCCCCCAAAACGGTCGCGCAATCATTTGCGGATTTAATGATTGAAGCCAAAATACATGTTTTAACATCGATTGTTTCACCGGCATTTAAACCGAGTTTTGAGGGCGAACGCCCTGCCGCAATGTGCGATACTTTAAGCTGATCATCCATCTTCAAATTACCGTTTTCGAGCGCATTGAACGTGATATAAAGCGTCATTAACTTGGTCAAACTCGCAGGATATCTTTTTTGATCGGCATTTTGCTGATACAAGACATCGCCGCTTTTAGCATCAATCATAATGCTTGATATTGTATTTGCGGCCAAAGACATTTTAGAAAATAACAATGCACTAAACAAAAAACAAATTACTTTTTTCATTTTTTTCCCGTTATCAGATAATTTTCCACCACATTAATGGCAAAAGTGAAAAAAAAAGTTAAAATCGGCAAAAAAAATAAAAGTTATGAAAAATTTTTTTTATTTGACAAACTCTCTTTTTTATGCTTAAATCAAGTAAGATGATAAGACAAAATCTTATCGTTTAGTGTCTGATTTGGCACGGGGCTTTGAAATAGCTTTTTAAACATTAGGCAGTGATGGATAACACTGTTTTT
>CACXFX010000005.1 GCA_902767055.1 uncultured Pseudomonadota bacterium | reverse complement strand
T
The DNA here is from genome assembly GCA_902767055.1 of uncultured Pseudomonadota bacterium. Classification (GTDB taxonomy): domain Bacteria; phylum Pseudomonadota; class Alphaproteobacteria; order RF32; family CAG-239; genus UBA1254. Next base: position 10,616 of record CACXFX010000005.1, on the reverse strand, counting down.
TTTTTTTGAGCTGCTATTGTCATTTTCAAGCCAGTGATTACTTTAAGGGCATCTTTTGCATTTCAAGGAGAATGTTTATGGAAGAAGAAAATAAAATCGGGCTTATTCCGGCAACGTTTATGGTTGCCGGCAATATGATGGGCTCGGGCGTGTTTATGCTGCCGGCAAATTTGGCCGGTATCGGCTCGATTGCGATTATCGGATGGATTATCACGACAATCGGTGCAATCGCGTTGGCGCTTGTTTTTGCAAAACTCACGCAAATTTATCCGGCAGCCGGCGGGCCTTATGCCTATGCAAAAAAGGCATTCGGGGATTATATGGGCTATCAGACAAATTTGGTGTATTGGCTGGCCAATGTGGTTGGAAATGTGGCTTTAGCTGTGGCGGGGCTTGGTTATCTGACGACGTTTTTTCCTGTTTTGAAAGATCCGCTTGTGATGGCTTTGGCGCAAATTGCTGTCATTTGGTTTTTTACTTATGCCAATATTTTGGGGCCGAATGTGGTGGCCAAAATCCAAAGTATGACGACATCATTTGCTCTGCTTCCGATTGTCGGTGTAGCTGTTTTGGGCTGGTTTTGGTTTAACACCGATACATATATGCAGGGTTGGAATGTGACCGGTAAATCGGATATGACGGCAATCGGTATGACCTTAAACTTTACACTTTGGGCGTTTGTCGGTGTTGAGAGTGCTTCGGTATCGACGGCGGTTGTAAAAAATCCGACGCGGAATGTGCCGATTGCAACCGTGACGGGGGTGATTATTGCCGCTGTTTGTTATATTTTAAGTTCAAGCGCGATTATGGGCATTATCGAAAATAAAGAGCTGATTTCGTCAGCCGCGCCGTTTTCTGATGCCGTATCGATTGCTTTGGGAAAAAGGGCCGGCGACATTGTGGCGATTTGTGCGGCCATCGGGTGCTTGGGTTCGCTTGGCGGTTGGACACTTCTTGTCGGACAAACGGCACAGGCCGCAGCCAATGACGGCCTGTTTGGCAAAGTGTTTGCTTGCGAAACAAAAAAAGGTGTGCCGGCAACAGGACTCGCCATTGTGGCTTTTATCATGACATTGCAGGTTTTGGCCACCATGAGCCCGACTGCCTCCGAGCAGTTCGGTAAAGTGGCTTCGATTGCGGTGATTATGACGTTGTTGCCTTATATTTATTCTGCCGTTTCGATTAAAATCATCGGGCGTGAAAAGCTTAATAAAAATCAGGGCATTTTTTACACGATTGTCGGTTTGATTGCGGCTTTTTATTCTATGGCGGCCATGATCGGCTCGGATCCGGCGCAAACCAGATGGGCGCTGATGTTTGTGATTTTTACGATTATTTTGTACGAGATGAGTGTCAATCGCCAACTTGAAATGGAAGGTAAAAACCAGAAAATTACATGTGTTGTGCCGGCTTGGGTCAGGTATTTGACGCTTCTTGCTACAATTACGGCGCTGGTGCTGACGTTTTTTATATCATTTAAGGACGAAACAAATTTGAAACTGCATATGAAAAGCCATTTTCCGGCCGTTGAACATTCTGATACATTAAGTTAAAACAAGGAGAAAAAAATATGATTGATATCAAAAACCCGTTTGAGGTAAAAATATTATTAAGTTATGACAATTTTGACGATGATACGGCAGCCGCGCGTGCGGTCAGAATCTTAAAAGAAGATTTGGAAATTGAAGGGGCAAAGGTGATTGTTGCCGAACATTTGCAAGATGCCAAAGCGATTTTTAATTCCGATCCGTCGATACAGGCCGTGATGCTCGGGGTAGAATGTACGCATTGTCAAAATACCTATCAGGTGGTTGAAGATATTCGCGCTTTAAACAAACGTGTGCCGATTTTTTTGATGTCGAGCAAAAATTTTGCTTCGGATATTCCGACGCATATTTTAGAGCAGGTCAGCGATTTTATCTGGATTTTGGAAGATACGCTTGACTTTATCAGCGGGCGTGTTCAGGCGGCCATCAGGCGTTATCGCAAATCAATTTTGCCGCCGATGTTTAAGGCTTTGGCAAAATTTGCAAAGGTGCACGAATATTCTTGGCATACACCGGGGCATACCGGCGGAACGGCATTTTTGAAAACCGCGGCCGGCAGGGATTTTTTTAACTTTTTCGGTGAACAGATTTTTCGCTCGGATTTGTCGATTTCGGTTGGTGAATTAGGCTCTATGCTTGACCACTCGGGCCCGATCGGTGATAGCGAAAAATATATGGCCAAAGTCTTTAATTCGTCCCGCAGTTACCACATCACAAACGGCACTTCAACGTCTAATCGTGTTGTGCTGATGGCTTCAATTACACGTGGAGATATTTGTCTTTGCGACCGAAATTGTCATAAATCGGTTGAACACGCGATGACGATGACAGGCGCCGTGCCGACTTATCTGATGCCGACGCGCAATCAATACGGTATCATCGGTCCGATTTTGCCCGAAAATTTAACCAAAAGTGCCATCACTGAGGCGATTAAAAACAATCCGCTTGTCAAAGAGGGGATGAATTTGACACCAAAACATGCCATTGTGACAAATTCGACTTATGACGGCCTGTGTTATCAGACAACATGGGTCAAAGATTTGTTAAAAGAAAGCGTCAATCGAATCCATTTTGATGAAGCGTGGTACGGATATGCACGTTTTAATCCGATGTATCAAAACAGATATGCAATGAGTTTTGATCCCGAAAAATACGATCAAAATGATCCGACGATTTTTGCCACCCAATCAACACACAAACTTTTGGCGGCATTTTCGCAGGCTTCCATGATACACATTTTGGACGGCAAAGATGCGATTTCGCACGAACGGTTTAACGAAAGCCTGATGATGCACTCGTCAACCTCACCGTTTTATGCGATTATTGCTTCAAACGATATTTCAAGCGCGATGATGGACGCACATGGCAGAGATTTGACCGATGATGCGATAAAAGAGGCCGTTTATTTCAGAAAAACGCTTGCCCGCATTCATCAGGAAATGAAAAGAGCCGGTACTTGGTTCTTCAACGTTTGGCAGCCGGACAGCGTCACAAATCCTTTGAACGGCCAAAAAGTTCCGTTTTATGAGGCCGAAGATGATTTGCTTATCAAAAATCCGGACTGTTGGGTGCTAAATCCGAATGATTCTTGGCATGGCTTTAAAGGGCTTCAAGATGATTATGTGATGTTAGACCCGATTAAAGTTTCAATCACGACGCCGGGGGTTATGCCTGACGGATCGCTTGCCGATTTCGGCATTCCGGCGACACTTTTGACGGCATACCTTGACAGCAAGGGCATCGTAGTTGAAAAAACAACGGACTTTACGTGTTTGTTCTTGTTTTCTTTTGGTGTCACAAAGGGCAAATGGGGCACTTTGCTCAATGCTTTGTTTGAGTTCAAAAAAGCTTATGATCATAATGTCTTGCTTAAAATCGCTCTGCCGAAAATCTATGAGGCGGATCCGAAAAAATATGGACCGATGGGCCTTAAAGATTTAAGCAATGCCATGTTTGATAAAATGAAAGAACTTAAAACGACCAAAGCTTTAAGCGATGCATTTTCAGAACTGCCGAAACCGATGATAACGCCTGTTGAGGCTTATGAACGTCTGGTCAAAAATGAGGTTGAATCGCTGAGCTTAGATGAAATGGCGGGTCGCACGGTCGCAACAGGTGTTGTACCTTATCCGCCCGGAATTCCGCTTTTAATGCCGGGCGAAAATGCGGGGCCGGCTGAGGGTTCGGCATTGACATACCTCAAAGCATTGCAAGCTTTTGATGATGCTTTTCCCGAATTTTCGCACGATATACATGGTGTTGAAGTCAAAGATGGAAAATATTATATTTTATGCGTCAAAGAATAAAGAAAATAAGCCCTTTCGCTTTAATCGGCGAGAGGGTTTTATTTTTGGCGGATAATCATATATAAAATGATTGAAGCAAAAACCAGTGAAATCGCGTTAAACACAATCATCTGAATTGAATGTAAATAAGCACCGTACAAAATCCACGATAAAATACCCGTGCAATATATCAGATAGGTTGCAAGTGATAAACCTTTTACATTTTTTGTCTTAATCGTTTCAATCGATTGCGGTAAAAAAGCAACAGCCGTGCAAATACCTGCAAGATAACCCAAAAATTCACCCAAAATATTCATCGTATGTTTCTCCTTTTGTTAATTATAATGAACCTGTTTTTAAGAGTTTGTAATATTTATAGACTGATCCGTCTTGCACGTTCCAGCCGAAATCTTTTTTCATCGCATTAATCTTCATGGCTGTAATAATATCCGGCGTTTGGTAAAAACACTTGAGCGCTTTTAAGAGAACGTCGGCATAAGCGCTGACATTGTTTTTGAGTTTTTGCGCTTTGGTGTTTGAACCGTATACTTTTATTTTGCCGGCAAAAAAGACATCTGTTCTGAAACCGTCAACGCCGTTTTCAATCGTATCCACCAAACCGCCGGTTGAGGTCGCAATCGGAAGCGAACCTTTAGCCATTGCTTCCATTTGCGTCAAACCGCACGGCTCAAAATGCGACGGCATCAGATAAAAATCAGCGGCAAGTTGCAACGCATAGGCAAACTCGTCTTTATAACCTCTGAAAATAAAAATCCTTTTTGCAGCTTTGGGCGAGATTTTTTCAACCTCACGATGAAATTTTTTAAGCATCTCGTAGAGTTCCAAATTGCCGGCACCACCCATCGCCACAATCGGAAATTCTGACTTTTGTTCTTTGATTTGTTCAATCGTTTTTATAAGTGCGGCAGAGGCAATATCATACCCCTTTTGCTCAACCAAGCGACTTGTTGCGGCAAGAAACGGAATTTTTGCCGCTTTTGAAACCAAATCTGATATGTCTTGAAAATTATCCGTTTCAATCAAAGGGATAACATCATTTTTAAAGTGCTCATCGCTTGCCAGTTTTGAAAGCAATTTGATGCACTCTTTTTTATTGTGGGTTTTATTTTGAAGCTTTTTCTCATCGTAAATCTTAAATTCAAAATCCGTAAAATAGGCATTCAAACGTGCGATTTTAGCATCATTTGGGGAAATCAATTTTTTTTCATAACCGTTGACAATGCCGAAAAACGTGCGATGGTTTTTTCTGATTTTTAAGATATCTCTGAAATCATAGCCGAAACAAAGTTCTTTAGAAACCTCTTCCATATAATTTTTAGAAACGGTGACTACCCTGTCCGCAAGATGAAAATCTGAAGAAGCTTGGTTATAACAATCATAAACAATCAGAGTGTTTTGTGTGCGCGGATTGCTGTTCTTGATTGCTTTGGCGTTCTTAAAAATATCGACAGCGTGTTTTTCATACAGGCCGTTTAAGAAACGTGCCGTATTTTTGTAATCCCAGCCTTGGTATCCCAAATGGTGTGCAATATGCACAATCGGTATATTTTCGATTTTTTCGGCGACGCTCTCGGAAAAAGCTCCTTCATGAGCCTTTACACGCGTTAAATATTTGCAAAGTCCGCCCAACGCACCACTGTGCCAATCGTTGGCAATCATGACGTTCGGTGTTTTGATTTTCTTAAAATTACCCGTTAAGGTTTTCACAAGAAGAGTGTAGACTGCTTTTGAGAAAAAAGCAAAACGCTCTACCTCATCAACATTATGAACATTAAAGATATAGCATCCGTCTTGTGTCGATGGATTTAAAGGAGACGGATCAATTGAAAAAAAGTGCTCATTTTTTAAGAAAATATAGCGTACGCCCGAAAAAAAGCCCTGATAAATTTTAACGGTATAATCTTTTAAGTCGCTTGATGTTGCGTCCGCAAAGGTTACACGCATATTACCCAAAAATTCCACCTTAAGTTGTTTATTTTCGGCGCCCTTATAATATTCTCCCTGAAAAAATGCGGATTTTTTACCGGTGTTCCCCTCATACATCGGTGTAATGATAGACATTTTGCAAGACAGGTGCTCAAACGTCTTATTAAAGTTCTCGGGCAGTTCGGAAGCAACCATACCCAGCCCGCCCCATTTCATAAAAGTAGCGGTTTCGGCAGAGAGCATCCATGCATCTATTTGCTGAATTTGCGGCCAAGGGTTTAAGCCTAAGCATTGTGCTTTTGATATTTTCGAAAGATAAGACAGATCGCTATGATGTACTTTGGCAAAAGAACTCACAAGGCTTTTTTTATTAAAGCCATGCTGCAACAAGCCGTTTGCATTTTTTTGTTTTTGCCGATTTAATTCCATTTCAACCTGCCGATATCTAAATAATACATCTTGAATATATCATTTATTTTCTGTTTTCTCAACCAAAAAAATTTTCAAATCTCTTGACTTGTGCATCTTTTATCACTAAGTTGGTATATATCGGTTGATTAAAATAAAATTAAAGAGGCTTGTTATGAAAAAACATCACCATGCAAAAGACGAAATTTTAGAGCAGGAAAACAAAGTGCAAAATGAATGTGATGATAAAGAAAACGTCAAAGAAGATGCTCTTGAGGCTTTAAAAGAAGAAAACCGTAAATTAAAAGATGAATTACTTCGCGCATTGGCAGAATCCGAAAATGTCAAAAAAAGGTGTGCACTTGAGATGGAAAAAACGGGTAAATATGCCATTTCAAGTTTTGCCAAAGATTTGCTCGGGGTGGCGGATAATTTAGAGCGTGCTCTCTGCGCCGTTCAAAAAGATGAAAATACGGATTGTCAGGCTTTGCTTGAGGGTGTGAAGTTGACGCAAAAAGAACTTATGCATGTTTTTGAAAAATTCGGCATTGTCAAAATGGATATTATCGGTCATCCGTTTGACCCGAATTTTCATCAGGTGATTCAACAGGTTTCGGATCCTTCAAAACCTGCGGGAACAATCGTATCAGAACTTCAAACCGGTTATATGCTAAACGATCGTCTCTTGCGTGAAGCAATGGTTGTTGTTGCAAAAGAATAAGTCTATCTGTACTTAATCGATACGCGATTCTTTTGACCCGCCACGCGATTAGCTTCATCGATGGTATAGATGCGTTTTTGAATATGTTTATCGCCGATGATGTCGTTCGGGCTGGTATAAAATTTGCCGTTGTAATAAAATTTATCGCCATATTTTTGATAAGGTACCACATTAACTGTTCGACCCAAATCCTTTTTCCACTGAACGGCGGCTTCACACTGGCTTTGAAGCGCCTCAGAACAATACAAGGTTTGAATGGTGGCACCTTGATAGCCTGTTATTCCACCAAAAGCTTCAATTGACATAGATGTTACCGAATCCGGTATGACAAGTTCCGTCAATGAAGAATTGGCAAAAGTATAAGCACCAATACTTGTCAAGCCTTGAGGTAATCCGTTAATACTTTGTAGGGTTGAAATATTAAAAACCCAACCGCCAATACTTGTCACACTGCTTGGAATATCAATGTGCGTTAAGTGTGTACCATTAAGCGCTTCCGATCCTATGTTTTTTAATCCTTCAGGAAGGCTGATTTCTGTGATGGTGCTCATAAACTCAAAAGTGCTTGAGCCGATTGAGGTGATACCTTCTTTAATCTCGACTTTGGTTACATTGGTGTCTGCCCATAAAGATGTGTTGTGACACCCATCGGTACATATTGCGCTACCCTGAGTGCTAGCTTCCTGATTTTGATCAATCGGTTCCATAATCAATGTGTATGTCGGCTCATTATTTTGATCTGTCCCGTTTTGAACATAAGAATATGTGCAATTTGTCCCGCAAGAGGGTAAATCGTCGGCTAATGCATTAAAGCTTAAGATAAGGGTCAAAACAAAAAATAGTTTTCTCATATTTTTTCTCCGTCTACTGTTAACACCATAAAAAAGGCCGCGTCTTGATAAGCGGCGGGGAGTTCAACAATCACACATAAGGAAATGACTCCGACAGCCTTTAGAAAAAATCTTGTACATTCGCCATCGGCTCCCCGACTTACTTCGGGGATAAAGTGTTGTTTAAAACAAAAAAACAACACCAAAATACAGTGTTATCCATCACTGCCTTATGTGGAGAGCCGTTGAAAGCCCCGTGCCCAATCAAGGCACATAAATGATAAACTTATGTTTACCATCCGAAATTTATTAAACCATATTTGGATATACTTGTCAATAAAAAAAACAAGGGCCCGACAAAAAAGGTCCTTGTTTTGATAAAAACGTATGATATGATTTATTTAATCATATATTCGATTTTTTCTTCGGAAGCGTCAAAGACGTCAATTTCAAGTCCGAAAATTTCGATTTGCTCATCACAGATTGAAAATCTGGCTTGTTGAGGCTCTTCGCCGAACTTATGGTATGTAAAGACCATTTCGTTGCCGTCATTTTCAAGTCCGTCATAGGTCAATGTATAACCTTCGGCTTTATCTGCGTTTTCGACACGCGTATCAACCACCGGATACATTCTCAAATCTTCAGGTGTTATAAAAAATTCAGCGCTTAAGACAATCAAACGTTTGCCGAGCATACGACCGATGTGATTATAAATTTTGCCGTCCGGTTCAACCAAGATAACGTCTTTGCTGTATTCAGGACGGACGAGCATATAAGTTACACCATCGTAAGTTGTTTCACCAAACGCATTGTAATTTGCATTTTTCTTGATTTTAAGCGGAGAATAAGCTGAATCCATTTCGCCGTTTTTGTTAGGTTTAACTGTTTCCGTGCTGTAATAATCCGTGCGGTATGTTTTGGTGGAAGCCATCTCTTCACCCGCATGCGTGATTAAAACCTGTCCGCGTTCAACCTTGTTTTCGGTGACGGTTTGACTTTCGGATAAAAATTCTTCATTTAACGACTGGTCATAATAGAAAATCTTTTCAGTCTGCCAGAAAGTAAAGACCTGATTACGGAAAGGTAAGAAATTGATTGAGTTGTCCCGATAAGTGCAGGAAGCCAAAATACCGAGTGCTAAAAAGAAAGCCAATTTTTTCATTTGCAAATTCTCTAAAAAATGTTTAAACATATTCTAAAAAGGGATTATAATTCTATTTGGTAAATAAAAAGATAACAAAATTGAGAAAAAAATGAAAGAAAAAATTTCAGTCGTTACTTTTGAGGCTCAAAATCGATATTCAGAAGAATTAACAAATTTGTTGGATACTTATTTTATCTCAAGTGCGCTCAATTATCAGGATGACGACAAAGAAGTATATATCGGCTATATCTCAGGTGATTTTGATGCTTCGGATTTAAGAAAACGCGCTGAAATTGAACATGTTGTTTTACCTGATTTTAAACTTGAAATTTTTGAAGATAAAAATTGGCTGATTGAATCGGCTGTCAGATTTGACCCTATTGAAGTCGGTGATTTTTGTATTTATGATGCTGCGGATAAAGTTTTACCTCAAAAAAAGAAAATTTTGCTTCAAATATATGCTCAAACGGCTTTTGGATCTACCCATCCGACGACGCATCTTTGCCTGCAAGCTTTAAGTGATATTGCAAATTTCGGTTTTAAGGGCAAAAAAATTTTGGATGTCGGCACCGGTTCAGGGATTTTAGGCATTGCAAGCGCAAAGAAATGGCAAAATATTGAGCCTTATGTTTTGGGCGTTGATATTGATCCGACAGCCGTCAATGTGGCAGGACAAAATGCGTTTGATAATCATGTTTCGGATTTTTTTGATGTCATTGTCAGCGATGGGTTAAAATCAAAAACAGTGCAAAAACAAATGCCTTTTGATCTTGTTTTTGCAAATATTTTGGCGCGTCCCTTAATCTCGATGGCTCAAAACATCAAAAAAGCGCTCAAAGGCGGAGCGTATGTTGTTTTATCGGGCTTTATTTTTGAGCAGGTCGATTGGGTCATTGGTGCCTATCAAAAAGCAGGTTTTAAGAAAATAAAGCTTTATCAAAACGGCGATTGGTGCGCGGCATTAATGCAAAAAAAAGAAGATATTTTTGAAATTCAGGCAAAACTTAAAGCCGGTGAAGCATTTTTAATCACGCGCGATAATATGTTTTTGGGTGAAGATATTTTACCTCAAGAAAATAAAATTCTTGAATTGTCCGGATTTACGGGCTCAGCGGGTATGATGTTTGTCGGTCAAAAAGACGCTTTTTTGTTTGTTGACGGGCGCTACACTCTTCAGGCGAGGATGGAAGTCAAAGACGGAATTGAAGTTATCGATTCGTCAAATTTTATCAAAGATGTGATCAAAGTTTTTAAGATTAAAGATTTACATCAGCTGGTTGTTAATCCGTGGAGCTTGTCTTGTCAAACGGCAGAGTATTTTAAAAGCCAAAAGATTGATGTCAAAACCGACGAAACGGCACCGATGAGCGGTTTTTTAAATACTGACGTTGAGGTGTTTACACACTTAAAAAAGTTTGCAGGGCAGACCGCAAAAGAAAAATGTCGGGCAGTTGCTAAAGCTTTGCCGGAGGGGGCTGATGCACTGCTTATTTCGTCGGCTCAAGAATTGTCTTGGCTGTCAAACCTTAGGTCACATGATTTGCCTTATACGCCCGTGTTGCGGGCTTTCGGGCTTTTGAAGCGCGACGGAAAGCTTAAAATCTACAGCTTTAATCAGATAAAAAAGCTGATAAACGATATCAAAAAAGTCAGATGTGTCATAACGAATGGCGCAAAAACGCCGTTTGCATTTGCAGGGTGTGCAAATGTGAAAAATGTTTGTTTTGATGTTTT
>CACXFX010000004.1 GCA_902767055.1 uncultured Pseudomonadota bacterium | reverse complement strand
CGGGGTATAGCAAAATCATACATCAAGAAATGACTCCGATAACCTTTAGAAAAACTTGTACATCCGCTATCGGTACCCCGACTGAAATTTCGGGGATAACGTGTTGTTTAAAACAAAAACAACACTAAAAACAGTGTTATCCATCACTGCTTGATGTAAAAAAGCTTTGCTAAGCCCCGTGCCCCAAAACGGCACTGAGTAAGAAAGAAAATCTCCCTTACCTATTATCAATTAAACAATAAAAAAATACACTTGTCAAATAAAAAATATTTATTCGATGATACCGCCACCCAAAACAAACCCGTTTTCATCATAAAAAACGGCGGACTGACCTTTTGCCACAGCCTTTTGAGGACAAGAAAAAACAAGCCTTGCTTTTGCATCTTCCAAAGGCTCAAAATCTGCTTCAAAGGGCGTTTGCGATGAACGAAGCCTTAAATAAACCATCGTTTTTTCTTTGATTTGGTCAACCGAGAGCCAGCGCAAATCATTTGCAATCAGCGATTGACGATAACCCTCTTCTTCATAACCCAAAACAACTTCATTTGTGTCTTTTTTAAGCTCTATCACATAAAGCGGCCTGTCTGCACTGACCCCAAGCCCTTTTCTCTGGCCGATTGTATAATGCCAAAACCCCTTATGCGTGCCCAAAATTTTACCTTCCGAATTGATAAAATGGCCTTCTTTATCGGGCGCATCAATAATATCCCCGATATCGCCGGCATAAAAATCCTGACTGTCTTTTTTATCACTGACCTCAAGGCCGAATTCTTTTGCAATCTGGCGCACTTCATCTTTGGTATAATCTCCGAGCGGCATCAAAACTTTCGAAAGCTGCTCTTGACTTAATCGATACAAAAAATAACTTTGGTCTTTCTTTTCGTCTTTGGCTCTTTGCAAACGATAGCGCCCCGTTTTTTCATCATAAAAAAGCCTTGCATAATGCCCTGTCACAAATTTATCAAATTCGATACCCGCAGCCCTTGCACCTTCGGGCAAAGCTTCAAACTTAATCGTTGAATTGCACATCACACACGGGTTTGGCGTCCGTCCCGACAAATATTCCGACTTAAAATTTTGCAAAACAAGCTTTTGATATTGTTTTTGACAATCAATCACGTGGTATTCGATGCCTATTTTATCACAAAGCGCACGCGCGGCATCAATGTCTTTTTTTTCATGCGGCGAAAAACATGCGTCTTTCAAATTTGTAAAATCAATCGACTTAAATTTATCCTTATCCCAGATGGACATTGTCGCACCAATCACATGATGCCCTGCTTTTTTAAGCAGACACGCCGTCACCGAAGAATCGACACCGCCCGAAAGACCGACCAACACACGCATTGATTTAGGCTCCTAAATTTTTTTTGACCCACGGATATTTTTTAACGGCCTCGTCATTTAATTCTTTGCATTTTTGCTCGATAACCTCTTCAAGACGGGACATAAAAGCTTTTTTATCAACGTGTTCGGAAACATCCATCGGCTCCAAAAACTCAATAACGGCTGTCCCCGGATAACGCAAAAAAGAACTTTTTGCCCAGAACAAACCTGTATTGACCGCAACCGGTACAACTTTTAGTTTTAGATTTTCCGCCAAGAATAAAAAGCCGGACTTATACCCCTTTGTTGTTCCGGGTTTGCAGCGCGTCCCTTCGGGAAAAACAACAACCGGCCGATTTTCCATAACAATTTTTTTAACACCTTTTAACATATTTTTCATCGCTTTGGCACCACCTTTACGATCAACCGGCACCATACCGTAAAAATATTGTGTCCAACCAAAAAACGGCATATATACCAACTCTTTTTTCAAAACATAAGTGCAAGTCGGCACGGACTGCGTAAACGCATATGTTTCCAAGGCCGACTCGTGTTTACAGGCATAAAGCGCCGGCACTTTTGAAATATTTTCAAGCCCCCGAAACTCAAGCTTCAAACCCGCAACATTTTTAACAACCCAAAATACCGTCGGCATCACAATTCTATCCCAAAGATAGATTGTACCTTTACGCGATACGGGCCCGACAAACAATGTTATCGTACAACCAAGACCCATTAATGTATAAAAACATATGTTTGAAATAAGCGAACGAATATAAATCATCTTTAAAAGTCCTTTCGTCTGTAAAGTTTTGAAATTTTATTTTTAGTATAAACCACTATAAATTTGTGATATTCCGAGGCAATCAAAAAAAAGCTTTTCGGCCTTTTCCACCAACGCTTTGACACATTGGGCGAATACACATAATGCTCTATAATCACGACATCCGGATTGAGCCTTAATATTTCCTCGACACTGCGCGGCATATGATAGTATGATGTCACAAGCCTGATTGATTTTAAGTTGTTACGACGAATCATTTCACTGACTTCAATCGCGTTTTGAAAAGTGTTTGTCGCCTCACGCCCCAGATAAACACGATCCCGATTATTTGTGATAAAGCTTTTATTTTGTTTTTCAAGTGCTTTTAGCCCGACATCACCGCCGACACCCGAAATAAAAAGCATATCCGAAAGTCCGGCATTATAAAGCCGAACCGCTTCGGCTATTCTGTTTTTTCCGCCGGTCAAAACAACAATCGCATCTGTTTTTGTGACCTCATCTGCCTGATGTTTGCGGATATATTGCTGAAAGATGATAAACCCGCCGAGCCATATCAAAAAAAGGCAGTAAAACCAGATAAGTGCAATAAATTGAAATCTTTTCATTTACATCATCTCTTTTAGTGTATGTTTAACGCAAAAAAACGACGTCACCATCGAAAGTACTGCTGAAAAAAGCGGTATCAAAGCCAAAACGGTCCAGTGCTCAAAACCTAAACTTACCGCGCCGATTAACCCGGTTTCAAGCCCCGATGACAAATGCGAAACAATACGCAACGCCAAAAAAGCCATCAGCGTGCCTGCTAAACTTGAAAAAAATCCGACGAAAAAGCCGCGCAACGCATATTGTTTGGCCACATAATTGTCGGTTGCCCCCATAATGTGCAAGATTTCGATAATATTTTGATGCACTTTCAAACTTGTTCCGACGGCATATAGAATAGAAAACACGGCTACCGACAGCACCAAAATCAATACGAACAAAGACAAACTTTTCAGCGAAGTCGCACTTTTAATCAATTTTTTAAGCCAAATGCCGTGATTGTCAATTGAGGCGTACGGTGCAATTTCTTTTAAGTCATCACCTGCTTTTTCAAAATCAAAAGTCTTACCATCGCTCAAACGTACATTTAAAAGCTTCGGTAAAGGCAAAGCCTCAAGATCCGCATTGGCACCAAGCCATGGCGTCATCAGTTTTTTGATTTGTTTTTCCTTAACCACCGCAACTTTTTCAACACCGCTCAATCCTTCAAAAAAATGAATAACTTTTCCGATCCTTAACGTTTCTTCATCGGGCAAAATTTGCTCACTTGGCGGTAAAATTTGAACGGTCAATCCGTCAATAATACTCTCGCGCCACGATGAAATCACGGCCGACGTCATAAAATAAGCGACCAGCGCCATCGAAAACAAAAACACCGAAATCGCAGTCGATATCTCTAAAAAGAAATTGGCTTTATCTTCTTTTAAGGGCAACTCCGTGCGACGTCTGATATTTAATTTATTCAGCATTTTTAACCCTCCTTAAAGCCGGAATAATTTTCAACCCCTTGTTTTCAAGATGAATCTGCGGATAATTGTATCGAGCAATTAAATCGGTACTGTGTGTTGCAATCACAACGGTTGTTCCAAGCTTATTTAATTCCACAAAAAGTTTCATCAACTTAAAAGCAATGTCATCATCAACGTTTCCGGTCGGCTCATCGGCAAGCAAAATTTCAGGACGATTAATGACGGCACGCGCAATAGCCACACGTTGTTTTTCACCGCCGGAAAGCGTCGAACAAATTTTATCCATGCTTTTATCAAGCTCAACCCAGCTCAATAATTCTTTGACCCTTTTTCTTATTTCGTTTTCGCCCATTCCCCGTACACGCAAAGGCACGGCAACATTGTCATAAGCGCTTAAATGTTCCAAAAGCCTGAAATCTTGAAACACAACCCCGATTTTTCGACGCATCATCGCCATATCTTCACGCCTTGCATAGCCGACATTCGCCCCGAAAACATTAAGTGTGCCTCGACTGGGCTTTAAGGCAAGATACATCATTGACAACAGCGACGTCTTGCCGGCACCGGACTTTCCCGTCAAAAAGTGAAAAGAACCTTTTTCAAGCGACAACTTAATATCGCTCAAAACTTCAGGATCCTTACCGTAACGTATACTGACATTTTGCATATCAATAATCGGTTCGGTTAAAATATTTTTATGAGCTTCCATTTTATACCTCATTTTTTCATTTATTGCAGAGTATACCAAATTATGCATTTAATAAAATACTTTTTTTCTTTGATTCTATGATTTTTTCAACTTAATATGTTTTAAGGTCACTTTAATAGAATAAAAGTTTAAAAACGATGTTAATAAAATGTCCGAAATGTGAAACGATTTATCAAATCGGCGATGATGTCATCTCAAAAAGCGGGCTTAAAATGCACTGCCAAAAATGCGATGAAGTTTTCAAAGCTTATCAGCAAGACGCATTAAAATTGCCTGAAGAAGAAGCACTTGAAAAACAAAACGTTGCCAAAATGTTTGAAAAAGTTATTCCTGCCGCAAGCGATTTGTTTGCGCCTCAAGGTTCTCCAAAAGTGCGCGTGATGCACGTCACACAATATAAAAATACCATCAATTACTTTTTGGTCTTAATGCTTTTGGCTTTAATGGCCGCTTTGCTGTATGCTTTGCGTTTTGATGTCGTGCGCTACGCCCCCGTGATGGAAAAATTTTATCAAAAATGGGGGATTGAAAGCGTATATAACGGCACCGCTTTAGAAATTTCAAATATTGACGTTTCGGAATTGACACAGGATAACGTTTCAAAAATCAAAATTTCGGGGATTATCAAAAATCCTTCAAAATACGCGATGAATGTCCCGCCTTTGAAAATTGTCATCTATGATACATCAGGCCAAAAATTGCTTGACACGACACATTATTTGGCGCAAAAACGTGCGGGCGCTTATTATCAATTCGGTTTTGAAGCGATTATGACCAACCCGACGCCAAAACAAAAAAATATTAAAATCAATTTCGCAAACGATGAATAAGGAGAAAAACAAATGTTGCGCGAAGATATCCAAAATGCCTTAAAAGAGGCCATGAAAAGTAAAAATGTTTTAGAAACAAATGCGATTCGCATGATTATTGCCGGCCAAAAAGAAAAAGACGTCGACGCCAGAGGTAAAGGCAAAGAAAAAGCCGAAGACGCCGAGCTGCTTGCCATGATGCAAACGATGATTAAACAACGCCGCGAATCGATTGAAATGTTCATCAAAGGCGGCCGTCCGGAACTGGCCGAAAAAGAAGAAGCCGAGATTAAAATCATCGAACGCTTTTTGCCAAAACAATTAAACCAACAAGAAGTTGAAAATGCCGTCAAAGCCGCGATTGAAAAAACCGGTGCCGAATCGATGAAAGATATGGGAAAAGTGATGGGCATTTTACGTGCCGAATACGCAGGACAAATGGATTTCGGCGCGGTATCTTCTTTGATTAAATCGCTTTTGGGGTAGGCTCAAAACCGATGCAGGGCGATTTGCAAAAATTTTTGGACGAACTCAGGTCACGCTTACCCATCGCCGATATCGTCGGCGAAAAAGTAAAGCTTGTCCGCAAAGGCCGTGAATATGTCGGCCTTTGTCCGTTCCACAACGAAAAAACGCCCTCATTTACCGTCAACGAAGCAAAAGGCTTTTACCATTGCTTCGGTTGCGGCGCACATGGTGATATTGTCCGCTTCGAGATGGAGGCCAACGGTTTGCCTTTTATGGATGCGGTTGAAAAACTGGCCCATAAGGCAGGCCTGACGATGCCCAAATTTTCGCCGCAAAATTCTCTTGAACAGCAAAAGCGTCAGTCTTTGTTTGAGATTATGGAGCTGGCTGTCGAATTTTATCAAAGACAGCTCAAACTCCCGGTCGGTGCCAAGGGGCTTGAATATTTTTATCACCGCGGCATTGACGATGCTTTGATTGAAAAATTTCGCTTAGGTTATGCCCCCGCAAACAACAATTTGAAAGCCTACTTAAAATCCAAAGGCGTTAACGAATTTGATATGACTGAACTCGGGCTTATTGTTACGCCGCAAGAAGGCGACAGAACCGCGCGCGATTTTTTCAAAGACAGGGTAATGATACCGATTTTTGACAGGCAAAATCGCCCGATTGCTTTCGGCGGACGCATTATGGGCGACGGACAACCCAAATATCTCAATTCACCCGAAACAACACTGTTTAATAAGCGTCAAATGCTTTATAATTACAACTTTGCACGCGATGCGGGGTATGAAAATAAAAGACTGATTATCTGTGAAGGTTACATGGACGTCATCGCGCTTGATAAATTCGGTTTTTCATACGCCGCCGCACCGATGGGCACGGCTTTGACCGAAGAACAAATCACTCAGGCGTGGAAAGTGGTCAATGAGCCGGTCTTATGTTTTGACGGTGACGCGGCGGGTATCAAAGCGGCGATTCGTTCGGTTGACAGAGCCTTGCCGATTTTAAAACCGGGTTATTCGCTTCAATTTATGTTTTTGCCGGATAAAATGGATCCGGATGAATTTTTGCGCGCCAAAGGTGCCGGTGAATTTGAAAAATTATTTTCCGATTTGATGCCTTTGACCGAGCTGTTGTGGCAAAAAAACACGCGCGGCAAAGCCGCCGATACGCCCGAACGCAAAGCCTTGATTGAAAAAAACTTGAAAGAAGAAGTTTCAAAAATCAATGACAAAGACGTACGTGCTTTTTATGCTCAGGAAATGCGAAAACGCATTGCCGACACTTACGG
>CACXFX010000003.1 GCA_902767055.1 uncultured Pseudomonadota bacterium | reverse complement strand
GTGATTCCGGATTCAGTTACAGAAATCGGAAAGAACGCATTTGCTCGCAACAACCTGACCTCGGTTGTGATTCCCGATTCGATCACTTCAATCGGAGATTCTGCATTTTATAACAATAACCTGACCTCAGTGACGATTCCCGATTCGGTTACTTCAATCGGAGGTTATGCATTTGAGGAAAACAACTTGACCTCGGTTGTGATTCCGGATTCGGTCACATCAATCGGAGAAGGTGCATTTTATAACAACAACCTGACCTCGGTTGTGATTCCCGATTCGGTTACTTCAATCGGAGAGTTCGCATTTGAGGGTTCTCAAGCAACGGATTTAGTCTGCAGTGCCGAAAATTTGCAAAGATATCTGGATGCAACTGGCGCATTTGTAAATTCGGGTGACATTAACCTCTCTTGCACAACGGGGAATTGTCAAGCCATTCTGGAAGCTTGGGATGCGGCGAATGGTACAACGTATGCCTCTCGTGCAAAAACAATCGTGACAAATTCAGACGGAAGTAAAACGGTATACGATTTGAGCGGAAATTTGCTCGGCTATAAAAACAAACGTATCTACACCGTTGAAGAAGCCAATCGCGTGGCGGGTCAAAAGAATCGTGTGTCGATCAAGTATCGTTAGAAGTTAGAAAAAAAAGCATCCTTGAGGATGCTTTTTTTCTAAGGGAAAATGAAAAATAATATTATTCTTCATCCATGACCGGTTCGTCATCACCAATCATTTCGGTTGTCAGGTGACCGGCATCGGCGCGAATCTTATTTTCAATCTCATCGGCGATTTGCGGATGTTCTTTTAAGAAAATCTTGGCATTTTCACGACCTTGCCCGATTTTTTCGCCATTGTATGAGAACCATGCACCGGCTTTTTCAACAATACCGGCTTTAACACCCAAATCAATCAATTCACCGGTTTTGGAAATACCTTCGCCGTACATAATGTCAAAATCAACGGTTTTGAACGGAGGAGCAACTTTGTTTTTGACAATTTTAACACGTGTTTGATTGCCGATAACATCATCTTTGTCTTTAATGGCACCGATTCGGCGAATATCCATTCTCACCGAGGCATAAAACTTCAAAGCATTGCCGCCCGTCGTGGTCTCCGGATTGCCGAACATCACGCCGAGTTTCATGCGGATTTGGTTGATGAAAATCACAAGTGTGTTTGAACGTGCAATCGTCGCGGTCAATTTACGCAAAGCCTGACTCATCAATCTTGCTTGTAAGCCCATGTGCGAATCGCCCATCTCACCCTCAAGTTCAGCCTTCGGGACGAGTGCGGCGACCGAATCGACGACCAAAACATCAATTGCGCCGGAGCGGACAAGTGTATCGGCAATTTCCAATGCCTGTTCACCGGCGTCCGGTTGTGAAATCAGTAAATTTTCAATATCAACGCCGATTTTCTTGGCATATGACGGATCAAGCGCATGTTCCGCATCAATAAAGGCGCATGTCCCGCCTTTTTTCTGGCTTTGGGCAATGACGCTTAGTGCAAGTGTTGTTTTACCTGAGCTCTCAGGGCCGTAAATCTCAATAATACGGCCTTTGGGAAGTCCTCCGATACCGAGTGCGATATCAATACCGAGTGAACCGGTTGAGATTGCCTCAATATCAATTTTTGTGTTTTGTCCCAAGCGCATAATCGAACCTTTACCGAAGGCGCGTTCAATCTGGCTTAAGGCTGCATCCAATGCTTTATCTTTTTCCATAATTTTCACTTTCCAAATAAATGTTGTTAATCCGTTTATGTTCTATTTTTGTTCTGATGTCAATATCTTTTTTTGTTTTTTCACATTTTTTATCGGTTGCTTGGTTTTGACTTAACCAGAATTTTTTTTAAGCTTTGTTTATCAAGCTTTCGATATTCGTCCAAAGCCGCCGTTACAACCGCACCAAAAATGACAACCACCCAATAAAGATACATCCACACCAAGGTCAGCGGTACGGCAGCCACGGCGCCGTAAAGCGTTTTATATGTGTTGTTTTTGAGCATAAAAAGAGCAAAACCCTGTTTTAAGAATAAAAACAGTATCATCGCCGTCACAGCACCGACCAACGCACTCGAAAAGCTGACTTTTTTATTTGGGATAAACACATAAACGCCGATGAGCAATAAACAGGTAATCAAGCTTGGTAAAATGTTGCCAAGCCAAATTTGTGCCTCGGGAATCGTAGATAAAATTTTGTTAAACGTGACCATACCTTTAAGCGACAGGCCCGTTCCAAACAGCAAGGGGCCCAGTGTAATCACCGTCCAATAAAGCGTGATTTTGGTTGTAAAACGCCTCGAATTTGTTACCTTAAAAATAAAATTGAAACTGTTTTCAATGGTCGAAAGCAACAAAACCGCCGTCAACGCGATGCCGATGACGCCGATGGTGGTCAGCTTGGCGGTGGCCTTGATAAAATCATTAAAATAGATTTTCAAATCCTGACCGGCATCGGGCATCAAATTTTGGATAATCATATCCTGAATTTGTCCTCTGACATCGGCAAATACCGGAAATGCCGAAAAAACGGCAAGCGCAATGGCCAAAACAGGCACAAGTGCAATCAGTGAGGTATAGCTTAAAGACGAAGCCACACGCAAGACCATATCATTTTGGGTACGTTTAATCAAAAAATAAACAAAACCTTTGACGCTTTCAAAATATTGTTTAAGACGTTCTTTAAAAGACAAAACAAATCTCCTTTATTGTTTTTTTCAAGTCTATAAGAAAAATTTTGTAAAAGCAAAAAAAATCATACCAAATTAAACAATTTTATTTGACATTTGGCTTTTTCGACGCTTCCTGACGGAGCAGAAATTTATTGTCGGGATACACCTGCTCACCAATGCGATAAATTAATAACAGAACAAACGGGTGGAGCAAATAATTTTGTAAAATACGAAAAAAAGGTGACCATTTTATTTTAAACGGCATTGCATACAAATCATTAATCGATATGCAAAACGCTATTCCGGTTAAGCGCATTTACACAATTGATGAGGCTAATCGTGTGGCGGGTCAAAAGAATCGTGTGTCGATCAAGTATCGCTAGTCTTTAATCCATATTCTTCCGTTTTCGATATGCGCCTCACCGCCCAGAGGAATCGTTGCAATCGGGGTGGTGTGACCCATGTCGATGTTGGCGATAATCGGCATATTTTTAAGCTCAATTTTATTTAAGATGAACTCAAGTTTTTCGCGCGTCATATCAGAGGCCTTTTGAAAACGCCCGATGACGAGTCCTTTAACATTTTTAAAATCATTGCGATTAATCAAAGCCTGTAAATTTCGTGCGAAATCAGGCATTTTTGAGCCTTCGTCATCTTCGATAAACAAAATCGTATCGTTTTCAAATTTCGGGAAATACGGTGTGTCCGAATTTAAGATTAATGTGCACAAATTGCCGCCGATAATTCGGCCGCTTGCCGTTCCTTTTTGAATTTGCCACCAACCCTCATTTTTGATAAACTCGCGATTTTGTTGATCGATAAACCAAAGATCATCGCTCCAAGCATCAGAGGGCAAAAGTTCTGTTTTGCCCGATTTAAAAAGCATATTTTCCATATTTTTTAAGGTATATTCACAGCCCTTTAACATACCAAGTGAGCTGTAATGCGGGCCGTAATAAGTCACCATTTGGGTTTTTGCATAAATGGCTGCGTGAAGAGCCGTAATATCCGAAAAACCCATAAAAATTTTCGGATTTTTTTTGATATTTTCATAATCAATATATTTTAATATTTCATTTGAGTTAAAGCCGCCAATTACTGTTAAAACGGCTTTAACGGATTTATCGGTAAAAGCCTCATTGATATCGGCTGCGCGCTTTTGAATTGATGCGGAACCTGTCATATCAAAATTATCATCTGTCGTGTTTTTTGCAAAAACAACCTCTAAACCGAGATTTTTTAACCTTTCTTCGGCGATTGTTCTGCAATCCGGACCAATCAGTTTTAAGCCGCGTGAAGGGGCAATAACCATTACTTTATCGCCTTTTTTAAGCTTTTGAGGGGTTGTGGTCATATTTTTTCTCCTTGTTGAATGATATGTAAAATTGTCACCGGTTTAACATCGGTTGCTTTATAGACAGAGCGTCGAATTCGGCCTTTGATTAAATCTTTGACTTCGTCGGTCAAGCCTTTGGTTTCAACCTCACGGGAGAGGGAAGGAAGCACTTTTTTCTTAATGGCTGCACTTAAAACCTCCCACTCATCCGGTTGTAAAATATCAAGAGATGATATTTGCAAATCAAGCAAGCGGTTGTCTTCAGATATGTATGCCGAGATAAATAAGCTCCCGTTGAAAGCTATTTTTTTGCGATTTTTAACCAGTTCGGAAGAAAACGGAACGGTTCTGCGATGCTCGACGCCGATGATGTCGGTATAAACTTCATCAATTTTTTTAATATGACCGTCTGCTAAGCAAAACAAATCGCCGTTTTTGGCCGAAGCGACTTCAGGCACGCCGCAAGAAAGCGCAAATCTTTTATGTTCTCTGATAAATCGTTTATCCCCATGCACCGGAAAAACAATTTTCGGTTTTAAAAGCTCATACATTTCTTTTAATTCTTCTTTTGAAGCGTGGCCTGAGGTGTGTACCGGATCGGTTTCTGTCGTAATCACTTTGACGCCGTCTTCAATCATCTTTTCTTGCAGCTGTTCAATTTTAGCTTCATTTCCGGGAATAATTTTAGAAGAAAAGATAACCGTGTAATTTTCATCCAATTTAATGTATTTGCTTTGCCCGCTCGCAATAATACTTAACGCGCTTCGATAATCGGCCTGTGAGCCGGTGCAAATGTAAAGTGCTTTATCCAGAGTTAAGCCTTTGACTTCTTGGGGAGTGTAGACAGAAGGCAAATCCTTAAAATAGCCGCATTCTTTGGCAAGGCGTATGTTTGTTTCTAAACTGCGTCCCATTAAAACAGGTGTTCTGCCGGCTAAATCGGCCGCCAAAACAAGGCTTTCAAGGCGCATCAGGTTGGAAGAAAAACAGGTGGCAATCAAGCCGTTTTCAATCGTCGGAATAAGTTCTAAGAGGTTTTGGCGAATATCGTATTCACTCGGTTGTTTTGCATCGACCATAATATTGGTTGAATCGCAGATGAGCATATCAATGCCGTTTTCTCCCGCAGTTTTTAAAGTTTGGTAATCTGTCGTTGTCAGGCTTGAAAGTTTGCCGTCATCAAAACGCCAATCGGTTGCGTGAAAAACTGTGGCGGCATCTGTTTTAATTAATATGCCGCAAGTTTCGGGAACGGAATGCGTCAATGCAATAAACTGTACCTCAAAATTTTCGGTCTTAATGACGTCCCCTGAATGAACGACATGAAAATCAACCGCATCTTTAAGTTCATATTCCTCAACGCGTTCTTTCATCAAAGCTGTTGCAAAGGGCGTGGCATAAACAGGGCAATTCAAAGCCGGCCAAATATGTGCAATGGCTCCCATATGATCTTCATGGGCATGCGTGATAAAAAGCCCTTCAATATCATCTTTGAAATCTCTTAAAAAATCGGGTGAGGCATAGCACATATCCATCATCGGATATTCATCGCCCAAAAAGCCGTAGCCGGCATCAAGTACAATCCATTTTTCATGGCGGCAGTAGGCGTACATATTCATCCCGATTTCATCGGCACCGCCTAAAGGTACAAAATAAAGCCCTTTTTTGTTATTATCCATTTTTTTTACTCAAAATTAAAAACATCACCGGTTATTATTTTTTTAAGACCATCGGGCGTTTCTATCACAAGACAACCGTCATCGTCAAGTGTTTTTAATATACCGCTTTGTTTGTTATTAAGTTGTTTGATTATAATCCTTTTATCACGATTGTAAGCCTTGTCAAGCCAAGATTTTTTAATGCACTCAAAGCCTTGTTCTTCATAAAGTGTTTTTAAGGTATCAAAATTTTGAACGAGTTTATTTAGAACTGACAAACGATCTGTTATAATACCTAAGTCCTTGAGCGAAGTTGCTTCATAGGGGGCATTTATCAAAAAAGGGGCTTTTTTTATGTTTATACCGATACCCATCACCCAATAATCATCAAAAGCATTTTCAAATAAAATGCCGGATATTTTTTTGTTTTGAGCCAAAACATCGTTCGGCCATTTGATTTGAAAAATGTTTTTTTGTGCCAATGTTTCAAGCGTTTTTAAAACAGCAAGAGCACTTAAAATAGACATATGTCCCAAATTTTGATGTTTTATTTGATAAGCAAAAGAGACATATAAATTGCCGTCGGCCGATTGCCAATTTCGCCCTAAGCGACCTCGACCGTTTGTTTGTATTTTTGCTGATAGAATGCAAGGGGCCTTGATTTGTTTTAAGAAATCAATGACAGCATCGTTTGTGCTCGTTGTTTGATCTAAATCCTTAAAATACCAGTTTGCAATTTTATCTGTCATTTATTTTACCGATAATAAATAAAGTTGTGAAAAGAACAGTTCGGGTTTGAAAAGAGCCAAAATGCAAATCCCCGCAATACAAAAAAGGTAAAAATACAATCGCATATCTACCCGATCAAATGCGTTTTCTTTTTGCTTAAAATAAATGGTTTGCAAGATTTTGAAAAAGGCGGGCATCATCGCCAAAAGCGCAAAAAGGCATAAATACAAAATAACGGGTTTTGTCGTCACTTCTTTTAAAACAATCAATTCTGAAAGCATACCCGTCAATGGTGGCAGAGCCATAAAATTAAGTATAAAAAACGTAATAAATGCAGCAATATAGGGCTTTGTTTTTGATAAACCGGAAATCAAAGCAACATGGTTTAAGAAAACGCCGTTTGATTTTAAGGTATAAAAACAAGCATAAATTCCGAGTGTAAAAAGCAAATAAAATTCTATATATATAAAAGTGATTAATGATGAATCTTGTTTCAAAACGGATAAGACCAATAGGGCGTTTGCCAAGGCATAAAGTCCGCAATAAGAAAAGATTTTATTTAAAAAACGGCTTGAATTGATGCCGATGACGGCAATAAGTATTGATATCACACCAAAGAAAAAATAAACTTTTCGTAAATCTTGTTCAAAAAAAACAAAAAAGGCAGAATTTAATTTAAGCAAAGAAGTGTATATACCTATCATCGGTACCAATGCCAAAAAACACGAAACAGGCAAACAAAGTGATGCAATGTGGTCTGTTTTCCAAAAATGAAATGGTGCAACACCCAGCATAAAAAATATCGGGCAAAAAATTGCGGTAATAAGCAGAGTTTGTTTAAATCCTGTCAGCAAACTGATTGATCCTGCCGCTTCGTTGTAATCAAATTGTTTGTCTGTTAAATAAAAAAGGGACAAAGCAAAGATAAGTACTACCAAAATAAAAGCAGAGCCGAAATTTCTTCCAAAACGATGCAAAGATTCATTTGAGCGGTCTAAATAGAGTAAGAAAAGTTCACTGATTCCCAAAATAAATATTCCGCCCAGAAGTATTTGAAGGTGATGCGTTTTGATAATGATATTTAGAGCAACAAGCGCAATAAGCGCAAGAACAGCGTACAAAGAAATATTTAAGTTTTGTCCGATGTCGGTCCATGAACGACAAAACTTGAAACACATTAAAACCATAAAGGCCGTAAAAACATATGAAATGGTTGTGTAAACGGAAGTTTCAAAATAAATCGGAAATATGCCTTTGTTATAAAAAATCACAGATGATACCAAGCTGATAACAACAAAAATCTCAGCAATTTTAAGATCCGATTTAGAATCCGGACGAGAAAAAAGGCTTTTTACAAAAATAAATACGGCTCCTACAATCAGAGCAATTTGGTCTAAACTG
The DNA here is from genome assembly GCA_902767055.1 of uncultured Pseudomonadota bacterium. Classification (GTDB taxonomy): domain Bacteria; phylum Pseudomonadota; class Alphaproteobacteria; order RF32; family CAG-239; genus UBA1254. The sequence goes on along the minus strand of CACXFX010000003.1, from coordinate 4,027 downwards.
TATAGTATACTTGTCAACATCTTTTTTCCTTACAAAACAAACCACAGCGGTTTAATAAGCGAAAACAGTAATATCATCATCAAAGCAACTAATATGGCAAACTTTGAAGGTGTAATATCTTTGATGGTATCCGGCTGTGGTAATATACAATTTTCAACGCGCAATGTATATAAGTTTTCGAGCATTGAAACGGCGGCAATCGTCATTGAAGTGACGACAAGGGTACCTATGTATAATCCAAAATCAAACATTTGAGAAACGATGATAAAATTGTTTGAAAAAAAGGCGGAAATCGGCAAACCGATTGCGGCTAAAACAAATAAGGCATATGCCAAAGATGTACGAGGCATATAACATAATATTCCCTTAACACCGATATTGAATTTTGAACTTTCAGTGAGCATATGGGCTTGAAGCATAACCAGTCCGGAGCTGATGAGCATAAATGAAAAAATACTGTATGTAATATTAAAACTGATGGCATCAGTCGGTAAAAAAACAGCAGACAGATAAAGTAAATCATACACAAAAATGTAGTGATATAATTTTTGTCCGGCTCCCGAATGCGCATATCCTCCGAATGCCGCAAAAATCATCGTCAATATGCAAAGACCTTGAAAAAGCGGAGATAAAACCTCAATTTCATAGGGAATATCAAGCGGCCAAAAACGCATAAAAGCATATATACCGCTTAATGGTAAGATATGAAGAGCAATAAAAACAAGCGGATTTTTAAGAGAATTTGATAAAGTAATGATTGCGTGGTGAAACGGCCAAACCGGTACTCTTAAAACCAATGCCATAAAAAGAGCCCCCCACACAATCATCGATTTTTTATGAGAAAAAATAACTTCAGGCAGATTAAATATCAAAACATTGTTTTGTGTCAAACTGACAATCATCATCAAAGATGCCAAAAATAAGGCTGCGCTTAAAAAATAATGCATCATAACACGCTCTAAGATTTTGTATTTGACATCCGAGATGCCTGCAAGAGTAAGCATATAAAACGGCCACAGCATACCAGCAAAACAAACATAAAACGAAAGTATATCGCGTGCTAAGAAATAACCGTTTAAGATGGAGGTGTATAAAAGCGTATGAAACAAAAGATTTTTAGATGATGTTTGTTCTGCCTTGATACCAAGAATACCTATAAGAATACTGATTTGGAGCCCCAGAATAAATATTAAAGACATTACATCAGCGCCAAATGATAAATTAAGTGAAGGCAAAAATGTCCATGTAACGATAATTTCATGGGAAGGTATTAGTGAGAGTTTTGAAAAGGCAATTAAAACCAAACAAACGTTGACGGCTAATGTTAACAAAGAAACATTAAGTGTATTTTGATAAAAAGGTGCATCATCTTTTGCACTCAAAACAAATAAGCTTCCGATTAAGGGTAATACGATTAAAAACCATATCAAAAAAAAATCTGCCATTTTTATGACCTCGAAATTAATATCAAAAATGTTCCAAATCCAAGTCCGATACATATCAAATCATATAAAAGTGCATATCGATTTAATTTTCGATAAATGCGTACAATCGAAGCATTAAATGCGCCAAGCAAAGGCAGTAAAGTTTTTTCTAAAAAAATAAAATCCATTAAAATATTAAAAAACAAGCCGGCATGTCTGAATGATTCGGCAATGACTTTTTGGTAGAACAGGCGAAACAGGTCAATATGTTGTATTTTATTTTTGAAAAGTCCGAAAGAAGGATTTTTAAGGAAAAATGATACTTGGAACAGTATGATTATAAATGCTAAAACAAAACATATCGGCCAACAATATTCGAACTCATAACAGCCGAAATAAAAACAAAGGATAAAAACAAAAAGCATTAAAAATACGGTTGAATTAAACTGTTTTAAGCTGATTTTGCCTTTAACCTTATAACAAATTTGTGCGGCACTTATTGAAAAAGCGGTCAAAAAAGTAATAAAAAATATGTTTATCCAAAAGGTTTTTGTTAAAGTTTCTATCGCAAAAATATTTGTTGCCAAGGCCGATATAACCGCAATAAAACTGAGGGCGATTGAATAAAAAGCCAATTTATTTTGAGCGTGTGATCTGTCGATTTCATTATGCAAGTAATAGCAACAGAAATTAAATAAATTAAACAGAATAATCAAGTTTGAAAAATGAACATTCCAAATAAAATCCGCCTGTTCAATCAATTTGACCAAAAGGGCAATCCCCATCATGTTAAAATATACAAATTTTTCTTTAATTTCAATGTTTAAGACAGATCCTGCCGCGCCCCAGAATATTGTCAACATAATCATTATATTCAAAATCGGCAGAAATGACGGAGAAACAATCAAAATAGGATATAATTTGGTCAGTAAAATAAGTGATGCCATCGGAGTTGACAGATATGGCAAAAAATAAAGATTATGAAATTTTGCATTTTTAAGATCAAGCCAATAGCCTTGAAAGAGAAAAAAGCCGAATTTAACGGCAAGACTGAACATTATAACAAATACGATAAAATCTCGATGACGCCCTGTTTCATAATAGAGCGAAATATTGCCGACATCCAGATTTAATAATTTTGACTGCATCATGGCCAGCACTAAAAAAAGCCCCATATCCGCAACAAAATTGTAAATGCTGTATCGTCGGCCGGCATTAAAATCTTTAATTAAAAGCTGGCTTAAAATATCAATTACAAACACAAAGGTAATAATTTGAATAAAATTATTGCCGCAAATAAGCATTATAAAGGATATAAGGTTAAATATGAAAAGGGTTGCCTGTGATTTTTTGTTCGGTTCATACTTAAAAAGAAAGTTATTGAACATCGCAATAACGGAAACGACAAAGAAAGGATAAATCATTAAATAATTCTGTTTTGAAGAGATAATGTCAATTTTAACATTATTTGCCTGCGACTCGCCTAAACTGAATGATAAAAAACTTGCAGTCCCTGTTTTTTGGTCCATTAAGAAAAACCAAAAGAGAATCGCAGAAAAAAAAGCTGAAGCTACGGATAACATCAAATCATATCGCTTTTCAGTTTTAATCAGCGAAAAAAGACCGATAATTAAAAGGTATAAAACCGTTTCACCCAGCATAAATTTGAATATATCCAAAAAACAAAGGGCAACAAGCCCTCGATTTTAATATTTTAATCCATCAGAGCTTTGACGTCTTTAACAATACGGACGGGAACATTATATTCTCTGACAACATCATCAGCGCTGATTTCGACAATTTGCAACTGTGTCACAGATTTTAAAGGAAGACGTGCACCCTGATCAATATCATCAAAATAAACGGTACTTTCATGACTGCGATAAAGAAGGGCATATTGCGAACCATCGTATACAAACAACGGATTCTCGGCACCACCATGACGTTGCTGAATAATTATCAAAATTTCACCTTTATCGTTTTGTAAGATGTCATATCTGCTTTTTGTATTATCCTGAGCCATATTTTCAGCCATTTTAAACCTCAATGATGTTTTATTAACATATTTTACGAGGCGTAAGATAACACATAATTCTTAAGAAATAAACAGTATTTTTATTTTTTTTAACTTTTTTTATTTTTTTTAAATTTTTTTGTTGACAGGCGATTTTTTATCTTCTATATATCACGTCATTGAAGTGAGGGCTCGTAGCTCAGTCGGTAGAGCATTTGACTTTTAATCAAAGGGTCGTGGGTTCAAATCCCGCCGGGCTCACCAACAAAAAAGGCCACCTGAAAAGGTGGCTTTTTTTGTTGGTAAAGTTGGGATTTGAACCCACGAAAGAAGTGGTAAAGAGGTTATAGATGCGTATTAGTTTCAAATGAATACCTCGTAGTCATAATGGTTTAATATTGCATTTTTGAAAAACAGCACATCGTCTTCACTAATTGGGCGGAAATGGTTGGCATCAACCCCGACGTTAAGCCCGTTTTGACTGACTTTTCTCAAGCCATGGATATGGCCAAATAAGTTGAACATATCACGTTTGCATTCGCTCGGTTTATGAGTCAAATAAACCGGTTCGCCGTTTTTCAAAGTCAAT
>CACXFX010000002.1 GCA_902767055.1 uncultured Pseudomonadota bacterium | reverse complement strand
TTGTATACGTAAATAAAAGCTTAGAATGAGCTAGATACGCCGGAAGCTCTTTTACGAAGTGTACAAAAGAGGTTGTATACGTAAATAAAAGCTTAGAATGAGTCAAGTACGACGTACGGCCGCTTGCGCAGTGTACAAAAAATAGTTGTATACGTAAATAAAAGCAGATAGCGTGTAAATACGCCGAAAGCTTGTTTTCGCGGTGTACAAAACAGGTACATAAGAAAACAAGCTTTCAAGTAGTTACTAGCTAGATGCTTTTATTTTATTTTTTCGACTTGGGAGAATTCCAATTCCACCGGCGTGTAACGCCCGAAAATGGAAACTGAAACTTTAAGACGAGCCTTTTCAACATCGACGTCTTCGACGACACCGACGAAGGATGCAAACGGACCATCCGTGACACGAACATTTTCGCCTGTTTCAAAAGAGGCAACAACTTCGGGACGCTCGATGCCTTCTTTCATTTGCTTTAATATTTGCTCGACTTCACGCTCCGTAATCGGTTGCGGTTTATTGCGGCTGCCTAAAAAGCCACTGACGCGCGGCGTATTTTTCACAACGTGCCAGACATCGTCTGACATTTCCATCTTAACCAAGATATAGCCGGGAAAAAACTTGCGCTCTGCGGCAACTTTTTTGCCTTTTTTGATTTCGACGACATCTTCGGTCGGCACCAAAACTTCCAAAATTTTGTCTTCCATCTTTTTAATGACGGCCTGTTCTTTTAAGGAATCGGCAACTTTCTTTTCAGAACCGGAATAAACATTCACGACATACCAACGTGCACTCATAACTTAAGCCCCTAAACCTAAAATAAACTTAACCAAACCCGCCAACACAACATCAACCGCAAAGAAAAACGCGGCAGCCAAAGTAACAATCACAAGCACAATCATCGTAACTTGTGAAACTTCTTTTCTTGACGGCCAGGTAATTTTTTTTACTTCCTGACGAACCTGTCTGAAAAACTGTATCGGCGTGACTTTCAATATCATATTCCTTTTGATAAATTGATTTAAAGACGATGAAAAATGGCAGGGGCAGCAGGACTTGAACCCACGACACTCGGTTTTGGAGACCGATGTTCTACCAACTGAACTATGCCCCTAATAATTATTCATCAGCAAATTTTTTCTATTGATACACACATCTTTCAATAAAATCAAGCATTTTTTTATCATCGTGTGCAATTTTTTGTTTTTAAGCTTCCACCTCGGGTTTTGAACGTTTACGCGCGAGCGGATCCAAGATTTTTTTACGCAATCTCAAAGATTTCGGCGTTACTTCCAAAAGCTCATCGGCGGCGATGTATGAAAGTGCCTGTTCCAAGCTCATTTTTCTCGGCGGAATAAGATCGATTGCTTCGTCTTTACCGGCGGCACGAATATTTGTCAACTGCTTTGTTTTGGTCGGATTGACTTCAATATCATTTGATTTCGTGTGTTCACCGATAATCATACCGACATAAACGGGGCTGTTATGCTCCACAAACATCGGTCCTCTGTCTTGCAATTTCCACAAAGCATACGCCACGGCCGTTCCGTTCTCGGAAGAGATCAAAACACCGGTACGACGCCCTTCGATTTCACCTTTAAAAGGTTCATAAGCGTAGAAAATGCGGTTCATTACGCCGGTTCCGCGCGTATCGGTTAAAAATTCACTGTGATAACCGATTAAACCGCGTGACGGTGCATGAAAAATAAGGCGCACCTTACCGCCGAGCTGAGAAGGAATCATATCTGTCATTTCGGCACGACGCAAACCCATTTTTTCAACCACGGTGCCTGAAAATTCTTCATCGACGTCCACAACAACCTCTTCAACAGGCTCCAACAACTGCCCGTTTTCATCTTTTTTAAATAACACGCGCGGACGCGAAATAGAAAGTTCAAAGCCTTCACGACGCATTGTTTCAATCAACACACCGAGCTGAAGCTCACCCCTACCCGCCACTTCAAACGAATCTGTTTTTTCCGTCTGAGAAATTTTGAGTGCGATATTGCTCTCAGCTTCTTTTTGAAGCCTGTCCCAAATCATACGCGAAGTCACCTTATCGCCTTCACGACCGGCAAGCGGCGAATCATTGACACTAAACGTCATGGCAAGTGTCGGCGGATCAATCGGCTGAGCTTTAATCGGCGTGTCGACCTCATAAGCACAAATCGTATCGGCCACCGTGCCTTTAACCACGCCTGCCACGGCAACAATATCGCCGGCATGCGCTTCATTTAATGCGACTCTTTCCAAACCTTTGTACGCCAAAATTTTTGAAATACGCGTTTTTTCAACTTCGCCGTGTTCGTTAATCACCTTAACAGGGTCATTTAATCTCAATGAGCCCGAAAAGATTTTACCGGTCAAAATACGACCCAAAAATTTATCACCTTCCAAGGTTGTGACAAGCATTGAAAAAGGCTTGTCTTTTTCGCACTTAGGCTCACTGACATAAGATAAAATAAGCTCAAATAACGGCGTTAAATCTTTCTTTTCGTCTGTTAAATCTTTCACAGCCCACCCGTTTCTGCCCGAGGCATAAAGCACCGGAAAATCAAGTTGTTCATCTGTGGCGTTTAAGCTCACGAACAAATCAAAAATTTCATTTAAAACTTCATCAGGACGTGCATCGGGTTTGTCGGCTTTATTGATGACGACAATCGGCTTCAAACCGATTTTCAAGGCTTTGCCCAAAACAAATTTTGTTTGCGGCATCGGCCCTTCGGACGAATCGACCAAAAGCACGACACCGTCAACCATGGATAAAATTCGTTCGACTTCGCCGCCGAAATCAGCGTGTCCGGGGGTGTCGACAATATTGATATGATTGCCATGCCACTCAACCGATGTGCATTTTGATAAAATTGTAATACCGCGTTCACGCTCCAAATCGTTGCTGTCCAACACACAATCGACAACTTTTTGATTGTCGCGAAAAGTGCCGCTTTGTTTTAAAAGCCCGTCGACAAGAGTGGTTTTACCGTGGTCAACGTGTGCGATAATTGCGATATTTCTCATAGACATGATTTTATCCTCTTTTTTTAAAAATTCGAGGTACAATAGCGCGTTTTTTTTAAAATTCAAGATTTTTTTATTTGACTTTCACGTTTTTTTCTGCCACAATAAAAATGTAACCGAAACGGTTGCGGTGTTTCAAAGACACTATTTCACAGAACTTACTCCTTATAAGAGGAGTTTCTGAAATAAGCGTATTTTACGACGAATAAGGAAATCTGTTCTGTGACAGTTCTTTGAGCTCCTCTTCCGTTTTTGACTAATTAAACGGAAATTTTTTTATTTAACGGAGAATTGATATGAAAAAATGGATTTTATTTTTGGGTGCTTTTTTACCTTTTTATGTGAATGCTCAAATGCCATCCGGCGGAAGTTGCGGTGAAAATTGTCAATATACGATTGTACAAAACAATGCCGGAAGTGGTGAGCCCTCAACATATACGCTCACTTTGTCGGCGATTGATAACACCAAACCTGCAACCGTTCAAGAATATATACGAAGTTACGACGACGAACGCGGATACTATACCAACGCCCCGTGGTGCAGTTCTTCTGTCACTGAAGTCAACATTACTGAGGGTATTCAATCTATCGGCCCTCATGCTTTTGAAAATATGGGAGACACACTGAGAACTTTAACCTTGCCTGAAGGTTTATTATCAATCGGAGGGGAAGCGTTTCACGGATTTAATGCAACAAGTGTCACCTTTCCAAGTACATTGGAAACAATAGGTGGTTTTGCTTTTGATAGCTCTCTTGAAAGCATCAACGGCTTGCCGGACGGTTTAAAATATATCGGCGATTATGCTTTTGCCAACTCTCAGCTCAAAGAAATTGTTATTCCGGAAAGTGTCACTTTCGTTTCACCTTATGCTTTCGGAGACAGTAATTGGCGTCATGCAAAAATCGAAAACGTATATTGCTCAGCCGCACAAAAAAGCCAATGTGAAGAAATGGTTGCTTTTCGAGGCGATTCAACAACCGTCACTACCTATCAATTTGATGATGGTGTTTATCAAATTGATGACCGTTTTTATACATCGGCCGAAAATATGCAAAAAGATATTTTGCGCCAAGAAAACGACACAACGGATTATACTTGCGGCACGGATTTAGGTTTGTGTAAAGCTGCCGTTTTAAAAAATAAAAAACTTTGCTCTGAATTATCCTCAGATTGTTCTGCCCTCGTCAGCAGAGCAAATGAAGGAAAACTCTTAAAAATCGGATCAAAAACGTACCAATCATTAGATGCTCTCTTAAAAGGCAATTATGATAAACGGCGTATCTATACAATTGAAGAAGCCAACTTTGTCGCCGGCCCTGTCAATCGTGTATCGATTAAATACCGCTAGAAACAGCTTTTAATCTTTCCACAATCCCCGTTATATACCGTAACGGGGATTATATTAATAGCGAATCGGATGATAGTAAAATAATTCGTTATCTTTTAATTTCTATCAAAAGTATATAATATTTTATATTTCTACTAAAAGTTATACACACTATTAAGTGAAAAAAATTTTTATATATAAAACAAAACGTTAATATAAAAAATATATAACAAAATAACTACTAAATATTAATTTTTTAATTCATTTTCATTTTTTAGTTGCATATAGCAATATATATTTTATAACTATATTGTCATATTCATTTTTTCTAATTTAGGAGATTTTTTATTATGAAACTCAAAAATAAAGTCGTTTCAATCTACAACAGAAAAACAAGCATGCGCCTTGCCAATGAAGAATGGAGCGCTCTTGATGCCATCTGCAAACGTGAAAACATCAAACGCAAAAGACTCTTGGAATTGATTGAAGACAACAAAGACAAAGATTGCGGTCTCACCTCTTTTGTCAGACTCTTTGTGATGGTCTACATGCAAAAGCTTGCTTTATTCTCAGGTCTTAAATCCAAGCCTCAAAACCCACTCAATGATATCTACCAAACTTTTGAGGCTATTTCATAATTTTTGCCTTGAGAAGAGCAACCCGTCGGCATCACCGGCGGGTAACTTTTTTTAAAATATGATTTCAATTTAAGATTTAAAGCGGTTCGATATCGCCTTTTTGCTGATTAGCGTAAAATTCAGACACAAAATCATCGAGCGTATCCTTTGCCAAAGCCTCTCTGATACCCTGCATCAAACGCTCATAATAGCGCACATTATGCCACGAAAGCAGCATCACGGCCAAAACCTCCTGACATTTTTGCAAATGGTGAATATAAGCTCTTGAATAATGCGTGCACAGCGGACAATCACACCCTTCTTCCAACGGCCGCGGATCTTGCCTGTGCCGTGCATTTCGAATATTAATCGTCCCGTATTTTGTAAAAGCCTGTGACGTACGCCCCGAACGTGTCGGCATCACACAGTCAAACATATCAACGCCGCGAAGAACGGCACCGACGATATCATCCGGCCGCCCGACCCCCATCAAATAACGAGGCTTGTCTTCGGGGAGCATTGAAGGCGCATAATCCAAAACTTCAAACATTTTTTCCTGCCCCTCACCGATAGCCAATCCGCCGATGGCATATCCGTCAAAACCGATTTTTCTTAAAGCCTCGGCCGATTGTTCACGCAAATCCTTAAATACATTACCTTGTTGAATGCCGAATATCCCGTACCCGTTGCGATCAACAAAAGCCTTTTTACTGCGCTCTGCCCAACGCATCGACAATTTCATCGATGAAGCGCATTTTTCATAAGGGCTCGGATAGGGCGTACACTCATCAAAAGCCATTGTGATATTTGAATCAAGCTTATGCTGAATTTTAATCGATTCTTCCGGACTCAAAAAAAACTTTTTGCCGTCAACGTGTGACTTAAATTCTACCCCTTCTTCACTGATTTTTCGAAGCGAAGACAAACTCATAACCTGAAAACCGCCCGAATCGGTTAAAATCGGTTTATCCCAATTCATAAATTTGTGCAATCCGCCCATTTTTTCGACTAAATCGGCACCGGGACGAAGCATTAAATGATACGTGTTTCCAAGCAAAATCTCAGCTCCTGCCAAAGCCACCGATTCCGGCATCATTGCTTTGACCGTACCGCAAGTTCCGACCGGCATAAACGCCGGCGTATTCACCTCGCCGTGTTTTGTATAAAGCTTGCCAAGCCTTGATTTTCCGCTTTTTTTTAAGATTTCAAATTTTAATGCCACTTTATTTTTCTCCTATTGTGCAATAATTTTACTGTACGCCGGTATTTCAAGTTTCACCCCCGGTTTCAAATACTGTTTTTTTACAAAACCCATTTGCCCGTTATCAAGCATCACACGATACCACACCTCATCAGGCGTATATCCGGTGACACGAACGGTCTGACCGATTTTGGCTTTTTGCAAAACATCATATTTTTCACTCGGGCCAAACATAATATTTTGCGCATCTGTGATATGATAAAGCATTTTATCATCACTCAAATCCACGGGAATATTAAACACTTTTGAAGCCACTCTGTCATCTGCCATATTCTCACCGGATGAAAAATGAACTTCCTGATAATAGTTGACTTTTTTTGCCTCATTTGAAGCCTTAATATCAACAAAAAGAATAACTGCCGCCAAAACACAAATTCCGCCTGCAAACTGCAACATACGATAAAAAGGCTTTAACTGGACGGCACGCATCTTCTTTAAATCCCATTTTTCGATTTTGACATCCGTTACGCCCAAAGATTTCATAAAAAACGCCAAAACCTCTTTTTGAGCAGTGTTCGCCTGTTCATAAGCGCCGAGTGCCGACAAATAAGCGGCTTTAAACTTTCCCTCATGATAAAAGGCCGCCGCATTATGCACCAAAAGCTTAAAATTATCTTTTGAGCTGACCTGAATTTGCGACAAATTATGCTTAAATACCCTATAAAGCAAAGGACTGAACAAACCGTGTTTAATATTGTGCCATGCCGCTGTTTTCAAAAATGCGATACAATCTTCATACGTACCGATTAAATCTAAAGTTTCTACCTTACCCCGATTGATTTTTTGAATATGAAAAACTCTCAAAAACGGCGTTTCGTTTCCTTTGGCATCATGATATATTTTAAGCCCCTTCATATCAACAAAAGTATTTTTATCATAAACCAACGACAAAATCATATAAATCATTTTTGATTTTTCATCTTTTAAGAGGTCAAAAGCTTTTGATAGTTTTTGAAAATTTTCAATAGCCTCAGGGCTTTTATTGACATCCGGATGCCAAAACTTAGCAGCCTGGCGATACTTTTGCTTCAACTCTTGCTCGCCTGTGGTGGCATCGGCGCCTAAAAGCTTAAAATAGTCCAAAGCATCATAAATCATTTTTTTCTTCCTTTTGTATGATATCTGTCATTAAAGCAACACTTTGCAAACTTTCCGAATTCGGATATCTTTCAAAAAGCGTTGTTTTATTAAACGCACAATCCCTAATGCGTCCGTCTTGATTAACAACACCCAAAAGCCGAATATCAATATTCATAAATTTTCGAGCCGCATCCGAAAGGCTTAAAAAAGTACGTTCTCCTTCGGCTGAATTCAACGCTCGATTAACAACAACCAAAATTTCGGCTTTCGGTGCTATTCTTTTGATTTTTTCCAATTGCCTGTAAGCCCCCGTTAAATCAGATTTTGAGGGTGTAACAATTAAAACAATTCGCGCAGCTGTCGCAATCATGATATTTTGCAAAGCACAATTTCCGTCGGCACAATCTATTAAAACATCATCGTAACAGCCGGCAAAATTCTTCAAATCCAGCGCTAAAATTTGTGCACGCCCGATGGGGTATAATTTCAGTTTTCCCTGTCCCGGATTGGCAGATACAACATCAAAACGACCTTTGGGATAAACTCTCGTTGCCAAATTCATCGTCAATGCACCTTTGAGCATATCTTCATACGCATCCGTATTTTTTAAATTGAGGATAAAAGCAACATTTTCAGCCCCGTCATCCGCATCAAAAAGCAAAACTTTTCTGTGCTTGAGGCTCAGCGTCTGGCCTAGTGTAGACACAAACCAAGTACCCCCGACACCTTTTGTGGAGGCACACACTGCAATAATATTATTTCTTTGACAAGACCGCATATCGCAAGTAAAACAAATTTTGATAAATTTTTCAATCAGTTAAAATCTTTTTAACACAATTTGTTTATAAATAAAACATACGATTTGTTATAAGAGAAAAAAATGAAGTTTTTGCAGCGCATAATTTTTGCTTTTATTTGCCTTAACGCATTCAACGTTTGGGCCGAACCGATACTGTCCAAGAAAAAAAATGCGCCTCAGGAGGTTTCGGTTGCAACTTTTGTCGACTTTTTTCCTTTCGGTTATAGACAGCTCAATGAACGCAACGTCTTGGAAAATACTTCCGTTTTAAAAAATGTTCTTGAAAAAACACTCTCAGAAGAAGGCTATATTCTAAAGTATAAAAATTATGAAGATACGACAAAAGCTCTTTCTGAGGTCAGACTCGGTAATTGCGATATTTTTTTGGGAATGTATTACAGCACTGAGGCCTTCAACGGCATTGAATATATTTTTCCGGCTGTTATTAACAATCCCGTTCATTTAATGATGTTGCCTGAAAAAATAGCAATGATTAAAAAAGTTGACGATTTAAAATCGCTCAATGGTATTTATAACAGCAAAGAATATTTCAGTGATTTTATGATACAAAATTTCTCACGCTTAAATATTAAACCCGTCTTGTCCTCAGACGAAGCCTTTGAAAAGCTTTTAACCGGTCAGGTGGATTACATCGTCGGCGGATATTATTACAGTTACATGCAAGTTCTTCAGGCGGGCCTCAAGGATTATATTGCTTTTTCTTCAAAAGCTTTATGGAATATGCCGCTTTTTATCGGAATATCAAAAACATTCCCCGGTCGCGCCGTTTTAACCGCGCATTTGGTTCGCGCCATCAATAATCCGACATTCAAAGAACAATTGAATGCCGACTTAAGATCATTGATAAAAAAGGCTCAAGAAGATACAATCGGTATTGTACCGCCAAAATATGTGCATATCCCGTCAAATAACGAATTAACCCCTGCCGATGAGGCTTTACTACAAGGTCAACAATAATGGTTCTTCTCGTTCATCACACATTATCTCCTCAATCACGCAAAGCGCGGATTATTTTGGCTGAAAAAAAAGTCCTCTTTGTCTTAAGACAAGAAGAGCCGTGGAATATGTCCGCTGATTTAAAAAAACTTAATCCGGCCGGTGATTTGCCTGTTTTTATCTTTGACGGCAACATTATTTCCGGAAATTATGCCGTGACGGAATATTTGGAAGAAAATTATCCCGAGCCGAAACTTTTGACCGGCGATTTCAAACATCGTGCCGAAATAAGGCGCCTGTGCGATTGGTTTGATCGAAAATTTTATACAGAAGTTTATCAATACATTATCGGCGAAAAAGTTTTCAAACGTTTCAAGAGCGGCCTATCTCCCGATTCAAAAATCTTAAAAGCCGGCATGAACAACTTAAAATTTCATATGGAATATATTGATTGGCTGGCCGAACGTAACAATTATCTCGCCGGCAGCGAAATCTCTCTTGCGGACATCACGGCTGCGGCACATTTATCGATTTTGGATTATCTCGGCGACATTGATTGGGAGCGTTACAAAAATGCAAAATTATGGTATTCAACCATCAAATCACGCCCGAGTTTCAAAGAAATTCTAAAAGATACCGTCAAAGGCATCTACCCTTCTCAAAATTATCAAAATTTGGATTTTTAACATGAAAAAAATATCAATTGTCATTCTTTCATTTCTCCTTTGCTCCTGCGCTTTTTTTTCAAAAGGCAAAGGACAGGTCATTTTTCATTGGGAAAGACCGCGCACGGGGATAGAAAAATTTTCACGTGATCATTCGGAATGTATGCGCGAGGCAGAAGACTTTAAGTTTATCCCGAATATCAAAAACTGGTTTTACAGTGAAGAAAAACGTATTGATATCCGTGCGGATTGGCATTCCGAAAAAGGTATTTGGGCAAGTTACATCCCTTATCCCGGCGCGCAACCGCTTATGGTCAACTCCGTTCGAGATGATACCGATTCCAGTCCGAGAAAATACAAAAATTGCATGGAAAAACGAGGCTATACACGCCGCACCCATGACATTCCGGAAATTACAAACATCTTTATTTATAAACCTCAAGACGTCAACCAAGATACACCGTTTGAAAAATACTATCGCGGTTAAAGCCTGGCATAAAAATAATCTGTTTACCCATTTTTCATTTTTAAATAAAATGGTTGCAATTTAAAATCAAAGAACCATAATATAAAAAAACACGATTATTTTTTTTCAAAGGAGTCTTTCATGTTTGCCAAACCAGAAGTTTGTATTTTACCCGTTGCCGGATTATCGACTCGCAATTTACCGGCTACAAAAGTTTTACATAAAGGTTTTTTAACGCTAGATAATATCCCGATTATTGCCTACGCCGTTGATGCAGCCAAAAAAATCGGTATTAAAGAGATTGTATTTATCTACAGCGACCAATCTTGCAAACATATGTTTGAACAATATTACAAACCTTATCCTTTTTTAGAGCAAAACCTAAAAGAAAAGAACAAACTTGATTTGCTCAAAGTCTTAAAAGACATTATCCCCGAAGGTATGAAATTTTCATTTGCTTTGCAGGATAAACCTCTGGGCAACGGTCACGCCATTTTAATGGCCAAGGATATTGTTCAAAAACGCAATTTTGTTGTGATGTGGCCGGATGATGTTTACCTCAATTTCAACGGCCCGTCGATTTTAGAACAACTTGTCGAGGTCTATCAACAAACGGGCGGTATTGTTGAAAATATTATGGAATGTAGGCGTGAAGAGATGGTCCGCTACGGCGCCCTGATTGATGCCGAGCGTGATGGCGACGTTGTCCGAGCCAAAGGCTTGATTGAAAAACCGCCGCTTGATAAAGTTCCGTCCAATTATGCCAGCATGGGCCCTTATATTTTACCAAATATTGTCATGGATCTACTGCCTGAAGTCAAAAAAGGCACAAACGGTGAAATTAATTTAACAGACGCCATTAATTTAGCGGTACAAAAGGGCGAACCGCTGACAGGCGTTTTGTGCAAGGCTGAGCGTTTTGATTGCGGCACGAATAAAGATTTGGCAAAGGCAAACCTGAAACTGTCCTTAATCAATCACCCCGATTTAAGAACCTATGCTCGTGAAGTCTTAGAAGAGTTAGACGCGTAAATAGCCGCTTCGAGTCTTCTCTATTCTCCCATAGAAAAAAAAGCACCCTAAAGGGTGCCTTTTTTTCTATGGGGCGGATTATGAGACTACTTTGCATAACACTTCGTGTTTGCGCGTTCACTTCGCTCATCGGCTTTCAGCCGACCGCGATACTTTCGTCTCGCTTTCGCTCGTAGTCAAACTCACTTTTCGTGAGTTCGA
>CACXFX010000001.1 GCA_902767055.1 uncultured Pseudomonadota bacterium | reverse complement strand
GATTTATCTGCATTTTGACGGCAAAAATAAAAGATTTTTAAAAAAATGATTTTTTGTCTTGAAAACAACAAAATTTTTGGCTATAATGGCAAAATAGATTAGTATCATTATAAACTTTAAATAATTATAAAATTATGGAAAAAATTCAAAGACACGAAAAAGCGGAACAATTTCGCCGCGAAATTGCAGTGACCACAAGGCGTATTAGTGCCATCGAGGAATTGGTCAACAAGCAGTCTTACGATGAGGCAGACAAAATGCACATCCGTGAGCTGTTCAGAAAGACCGACCATGCCATGGGCTGTGAGGCAGAGTACAGAAAACTGATTGCCCATCTGTACCTGTTTCCCGAGCTTCAGCCGAAGGCCAGAGAATTCTACAAACGCTGGACAGCAAAGTAGGTTATGGCAAGGTTAACTGAACAAGAAATTCAGCGTTTGAAGGCACAAGGTGCCCAAAAACGCGCCGAGCGTGCCGCCAAAAGAGCCGCGAGAGAAGAACAGGAAGCCAGGCAGCGTCAGATGCAGGCAACAAAGCCTCAGTTTGACCCTGTTTTCGAAGAAAAAGTGGTTGAAGCCGGCCTTTACCTGGAACGCGTTTATTATAAGCGCGAATCCTTGACAAAGCAAAAGGTTGAAGAGGTTAAAGCCCTTTTCTTGCCTGACGCCTCTGAGGCAGAAAAAATCAAGGCTTATCAAGCGCACTTTCAAGCGTATGAAATTTTGATTTTCTTTGCTTGGGCTGCCTCCTCGGAGCTGTGTGACGCCGCGTTTGAATTCTGGAATGTCGCTTTGAAAGATGAGAAAAGCAGCTTTTCCGGAAATTCGATTATCCGGATTTTAGGTTGCCGGCCGAATGAAAATTTGTTGAAGATTTTTAAAAATCATCAGCAAAAATTTACCGCCGAGCCGTTTATGAAACTGGTGATGCACTCGAGTATTACCAGAGCATTAAAGGACGGATATTTCGATTCAAACGCGTGCCGACACTATCCCTTCACGGCAGAGGAAATCACAATCTGGCGCGAGATTGCAAAGCTTTTCTGAAAGTCTTAAAAAAAAAGAAAAAAGCCCTAAGGTTACATCCTTAGAGCTTTTTTTTGCGCAATTAAAAAATATTTTTTACGAAATTTTATTTTTTAAGAGTTATATTGAAACAAAATATATTTATTTCAGAGGATAAAAAATGCCCATAAACACAAACACCAAAATTTTAGCGACCATCGGGCCGGCCAGCGCCACGAAAGAAGTTCTCTCTAAACTGATTGACGCCGGTGCCGACGCTTTTCGCTTCAACTTTTCGCACGGCACGCATGAGGAGCATCAAGCCCGTTTTGAAATTGTGCGTAAACTCTCCAAACAAAAAGGCAAGCATATCTCCATTGTTGCGGATATGCAAGGGCCAAAATTAAGGGTCGGGTTATTCAAAGACGGCGCCGTTGCCTTAAAAAAAGGACAGGAATTTTGTTTTGATTTGGATGTAAAGCCGGGTGATGAAAAACGTGTTAATCTGCCGCATCCCGAGATTTTTAAGGCTGTCAAAAAGAAAGATAAACTTTTATTAAATGACGGTAATATTGTTTTAGAAGTTCAAAACAAAGATGCATCACATATCAAAACAAAAGTGCTTGTCGGCGGCAAACTTTCAGACCATAAGGGTGTTAATTTGCCAAACATTACATTGCCGATTTCAGCTTTGACGGATAAAGATATCAGAGATTTGAAATTTGCATTAAAACTTGGTGTTGATTGGGTCAGTTTATCCTTTGTACAAAAGGCGCAAGATGTTAAAGACGCCAAGAAAATCATCGGCAACAAGGCACTCATTATTTCAAAGCTTGAAAAACCGAGCGCCATTGAGGAATTAGATGAGATTATCGCGCTTTCCGATGCAATTATGGTTGCACGCGGAGATTTGGGTGTTGAATGCCCGATTGAAACGGTGCCTGTTTTGCAAAAAAAGATTATTTCGGCTTGCCGCAAACAAGCTAAACCCGTGATTGTGGCAACCCAAATGTTAGAATCGATGATTAATGCGCCGACTCCGACAAGGGCCGAAGTTTCTGATGTCGCCACAGCTGTTTATGATATGGCCGATACGGTGATGCTATCGGCTGAAACGGCTGTCGGCTCATATCCTGTTGAGGCGGTTGAAATGATGCATCATATTATCGAACGTGTCGAAAGCGATCCGCATTTTATCCGTTGCACAACCCAAAACGAATCGCATGTTTGTCAGATGGAATCGCTCGGCATCACTTATGCGGCTAAAGAACTTTCGGAAGTATTGCCGAGTGTCGCAGCGATTGTGACATTTACAAACTCAGGCTTTACAACGTTTTCAATGGCCAAAGAACGCCCTAATTTACCGATTGTCGCCATCACGCCCCATGAAAGCGTTGCCTCAAGAATGGGTATTGTGTGGGGTGTCAAGGCTGCCGTCGATCCGGAAGTGTTCAAAAATTTTGACCGAATCGAAGCAATTGCCAGCAAGCATGTCAAAAATTTGGGCTGTGGTCAAAAAGGCGATTATATTATCACAACCGCCGGCTATCCGTTTGGTAAGACACTGATGACAAATTTGCTGCATACCGTACGTATTAAATAAAAAATATACAAAATTTTAAATTTTCTATAAAAAAGTTCTTTGTATTTTCAAATGCTTAGAATTTTTTTGTACAAAAAATAGAAAATTTTTCAAAAAAATAGTTGACAAATATTTCGAATCGGGTTATAAAGAAGGTATTGAATTTAAGAATATGTATAAATTGTCAAATCGCTCACCAGAGCACTAACCACATAAAGCAATGAACAAAACAAAGCACAGATTGGTACCGTTCTAGCGGTTTTCCAAGGGTTAAAGAAAGGCATGACCCGTGCCACGTATATACACTTAGATAAAAAAAACAATGAAGACACGGACACGCACCCGGCTCTATGCCCCCGGCTAGCTTTAAGAGACAGTCAATATTCATTCCTTCCGGTAATAAAAAAAATGCCCAAAAAAAATGAAGAAGTACCGTCCCTTTTGCCCGACCTAACGTCTGTTTTGGCGCGCTAAAATTATCTCATGAACTGGGATTTTAGAGTGCACGCTAAAAACAATGGTCATAAGAAAAAAGTAAGCAGCCAAAAAAGACCCCGCCAAACAACGTCTGCTTGGTTCAAAATCGTTACCGCGCCCCTAATCGGCCGCGCGTAAAAAAAAGACTGAGCCACGTTTGGGGCACAACATATAATGTTTAACCCGTCCGGCCGGCCGCAATCGACCGGACACAAAAAAAGAAAGCCATGATACGCGCACCAGATTTTAGGCGTTACGAACACGAAATCGATTTCTGATCCGTCGCCGCCGGCAGCCGAAGAAGCCGCAGACCATCCCCACGCCCCGTCAATGTGAACGGCGCGCTTGGAGCAGCGGTCAAGAATCGGCAAAAGAAAAAGTTGCTTTATGGAGAGCAAAACAAGACCTCCTCCGTGAGGAAAATGCGCCCGTCAGCTCAGTAAAACGGAACAAGCGCACCAAAAAAATATCCTGAGAATTTTACCCCTGCTTTTATCGGCGGGGGCTTTTTTTATTTCGCAAAAAATACCTTGCTTCTTTTAAGCAAGGCATTTTTTTCTTTTGTCGATTACCACGGATCTGAATATTTCAAATGCGGATCGTTTAAGCGCTTAATATAGCCGGTATTTCCGCCATATTCCGCAGATCCTCCGCCATAGTTCGAGGCACTGCCGCTTTTTAAATTGATTGATCTGAAGTTATTCATCTGATCATATCCGTCGACATATTCGCTCTGATTGCCGGAATTGAAGATGTTTGTTCTGTCAAAATAGCAATAGACCGTTGCATAAGCTTCCATCGACAATGCGCGTACCGGAAAGATATTCCAGTAAATTTTATCCGAAGAATCATTGACAAGCGTTGCACCGGTTAAAGCCGAAATGGCATCACCGTACATGCTTTCCGGATAAATAAAGCCCATCACGGTTGCCCAACCCAAAAAGCCGTTACAACCCATACCGGACTGTCCGTCACAAACACCGCTGCTGTTATAAGCAATCACTTTGCTCTTTAACCATGTGCTTTGCTGGAAATAAAGCGGTTTCGGTGACTTGAGGATTTCGGTACCGGAAAACGTACCCGGATTATCAGATAAACCGAGATAATAAATATCCGCTTGGTCATAAGCACCTGTTTCCGGGTTTGTACCGATGGTAATGGTACGCTTTAAAGGCTCAGAAGTCGTGATTCTGTCCCCTGTTGCACCGGAAAGAAATTTATTGGCATTTTCACCTTCTTCGACATAATATCTGCCGTTGCTTCCGCTGTTTTTCACAAGTTCCCCCGCTTGTGCCATTTGAAAACTTGCCGGCGTTAAGGTAATCACGCTTGCGTGTCCGGGCGGGCAAAGAGGTGCCGGAACCATACCCATATAAGGTGAAGCCCATTGCTCGCCGTATTTAAGGTTTGTTAATTCAGAAGCATTTGTGGCTTTAACCTGACCGTTGACAACAGATACATTCAAGTTATTAAAATTAACACCATCCGCATATGTGTTGTTGACAATATAAATACCTTTATTGATAAAGTCAGGCAAAATATCGCTCAGACGTGCGCCGCCGCGTGTGGTGAGCTTGATATCATGCATCACGGACGTATAAGCCGGATTGACCATATACCTGTCGTAATAATAATCAACCGAGCCATGCATCGTATCTTTTGTCAGAACAGGCTCTAAAGGCACGCCGTCAGAATCAAGACTGTTGTCGACAAAGCGTGAAGCTTCAATATAGCCGACGCCTTGGTTAGCAAGGTACGTTGCCCCGCCTGTGACCGGAGCTTTCGAGCCTTCAAGCTCAATCGCACCGCGGCGAATATAGACGCTTGCATTTGAATTTGTTGCGCCGGTTTTTGCCTGCGCGGAAGATGCATCAACCTGCAAAACGTGCTGATTGGCAGGAAGATATTCATTTGTCGTTGCATCTCTCGTGGCCCAGACGTTGATTGCATTCGGATCAACTTCAAGCGTCGAGTCGTTTGTTAAGTTTTTGCTACGTTCACCCGAAACAACATTCAAGAGCTTTTTGCCGCTATGATCCTGAACAACAAACTGATCGGCATTGACATCCGTTGACAAGGCATTGACGGAAACGGTATTGTCGATATTTGTTTTTGTTGAATCCCAATGTTTTTGGGCTTTAATAGCACCGTCTTGAACAGATACAAAACCATTGTTTGCCGTTGTTTGGACGTAAGCTTCTCTGACACCCACAAGACCGGCATCCGTATCACCGATAAAAACTTGGCCTTGGTATATTGAACCATCATCGTTAAATTGAGGACCCAACAAATATGAACCATGAGGTGAACCGCTACTGTTATTAATAATCAAACGAGTGGCACCGTCTTTATCCTTTGCTTCAATGGCCTCAGCATCGACTTTAAGACGCTCGCGCCCGTTTTTATCTTCAACAACGACGCCCGAATTATCAACATTAAGCCATCTTGTCGTATCCGAAAAATTTTCGGCACCGGCATGCAGTGCTAATGTATCAAAATCATGTGCCGCAACTTTTCCCGCCTCCATCGTGCCTTTGACAAACGCATCGTTTTGGACAGTAAGTTGAGGATCAAGCCCCGGATAGGTCGCCGATGCGACAAGCGGACTTTCTTCATCTCCGACGGTTGTCGTGCCTTTCAAATTGACAGTTTTTGTATCAACCGTCAAATCAGAATTTTCACCGCTTGTCAAAATAAAAGCATCACCATGCATTTTGACATTATCTGCGTTTGCCGTGATGAAATTTCCGTCAGGACCAACCTTAAATGTTGTGCCGGTATTTGTCGCCAAAGTTGTATCACCGGTTGATGAAAGCTTACCGTCAACAGCTGTATCGACATTAAATTCTGCCCCGTTTCCTGTCGGCGCAAGTTTGAAAGCCGGCACGGGTGTTCCGTCTTTTGTTACACTGCCTGCCGTCAATTCCTGATCCGTGGCATTCAAAAAACCGGCAAAATTCAACTGCGGCGTAACATTATCGCCGGAAGTGACAAATTGAACACTGAATTTATTGTCCAAAGCTTTTAGGCTGCCTTTCACAAAAGCCGAACCTGAATTAACATCCGTACTTGATGCATTAATGACCAAATCATCCGTTTGCGATGTATTTGCATTTGTCCCGTTTAAGATCAAACGGTTAACACCGTAAATACTGTTATAACCGACATTTTGATCGAGCTCATTTTGAACACCGCCCATATAAAGATCGGTCAACATCGTATTGCGCCACTTGTCATTTGGATCTTCAGGCGCTGTACGTTGCAAATATTTTGTGTTTTCAAAAGAAGTACGACTTGCATTATTAATCGAATCGTTTGAAATCGTGATAATCGAGCCGTTTGTGTCGCATTTGTCGCAAATTGCCTTAACCGAATTTTTATCCAAACTCCAAATACCGCCGACACCTTTTGCCTTGCCTTCTTTGTCGATATATCCGCCGTTAGCACCGATCATTGAGGCGATTCTCGAAGCGCGCAGATCCGTAATATCTCCTTGTTTTGGGAAAACGACAAAAGCCGTCAGAGAATCCGAATTACCTTGCTGCTGAATTAAAATCGATGGTTTGTCAAAGTTTTTAATCGGGCTATCGGTATTATATCCGTATGGTAAATAATCCGCAATCTGATCAAGCGACAAGCTCAAACTGTTACTGCTTTCATTTTGTTTAATGGTTTCAAGCAAAGTCGGATAGTTGGTCGATGTGTAATTATCGACCGCTTTCATCAATGTTCTGGCATGTGTAGCTGCGTTGATATCCTGCAATTCGGTCGTGCGCTCGGCCGATTTTTTATAAAGCGTCGGCGTCACAAGCGAAATCAGAGTCAACATGGCCAAAGCCTCAATCATCATCGATCCGGCTTGGTTGATTTTATTTAATGTTTTATTTTGCCTTTTCATCTTCATTTTCCTTTTTCCTGTCTGATATTAATCCTCTGTGGTGATGGAACAATTACCCTCAGCGTCGCATCTTGCTTTATATTCCGTCAACCCCTCTCTGTTTTGTACTCTCTGCAATGCGACAAAACATGTGTTATGATTGCACTGCTCATGATAATCCGCATCGTTCAATATTGCTCCAAAAATCCGCTGATATTTTAAGTTAAAAGTCGTGTCCGTGTCATTGATGCCATAACCGAATCCGCCGCTGATAACCGGATAATCAGGTAAATTTTGCGATTCTTGAGAAGTATCTTCACTGTCTTTGATTTGATTATAACCAAACGTTTTACCATACCCGTCCGTCTTAGCAATAGAGAGCATCATATCAGAAGTCGGTTTACCGCTTTTATTCAGCCAGTTTGACGGAATTTGCTGCCACGAAGCAACATACACAATCGTATCTTCTTTTGAACAACAAGTCATTGTCCCGCCGGGGGCAGTTTCACAAATTTCCCCATATTCAGCCTCAAGACTGTTGTTGCCGTCTTTTTGAAAACAAAACACTTTAGAGTATATATCACTGCGCGGTGTATATCCTGCAGGTAAAAAGCTTTCGATATCTTCAGCTTTGATTTTATCGCTTTGCGTCCCGATGACATGACCGTTGTTATATCCGACGCGCGAGACATAATCCACAGCCGCTCCGGGCACGGCCTGTTCATCGAGTTTTAAGCGTTTGCTGTCAATGTACGAATAAAAAGCCGTGTGTTGCAACTTAAAACGAGCGATTGCCGTCTTGGCTTTCGTTTCCATATATGTGCGATCCATATCCGGTCTGACGGACAGGTTATATGATAAAATCGCCACAATAAACGTTGCAAGCACAACCCATAAATACATTTTTTACCCTATTTAAGACACTAAACCTTATTATGAGATTAACACAAAAACATCCATTTTGCCATCAATTCTTGATTACAAAATAAAATATTCATATTTCTGTAACAATAAACGAAAACTGATAAAAAAAAGTTAAAAAAAATCCGCCTGTTAAACAAACGGACTTTTATTTTTTCATGACAATAAAAGACTAGAAGCCTTCAATATCTAAGCGTTTACGAAGTTGCTTGCGCGCACGACGGATAGCTTCAGCTTTTCGACGTGCTTTTTTCTCGGCATTCTTTTCGTGACAACGACGAAGTTTCATCTCGCGAAAGATACCTTCACGCTGCATTTTCTTTTTCAAAATCTTCAAAGATTGTGCGACATCATTGCCGATAACAGTCACTTGAACCACTTAAAATTCACCTCTTTTCTTTTATTCGAAATTGTTAAAATTTAAGCGCTTTTAACACAAACTTTTTTATCCGTCAAGAACTTTTTTTTATTTTTTTGCGCTCATTTATGCTTCTGTTAAATAAAAAAATTTTTCTTTTGCTTGAAACCGGTCAGGAAAAAGCGTATATTTTACTCGATGAAAACACTTGAGCTCAAACATATCAAAGCTGTTGTTTTTGATTGGGACAATACGCTGGCACAAAGCCGGCCTGCCCTTAAATATGCCGTCAATCAGGTTCTAGAAAGCTATCATATGCCCTCTTGGGACGAGGTTAAAAACAAACGCGACGACAATTTATCTTTTCGTGATAATTTTCCGATTATTTTCAAAGATAAGGCTCATGAAGCTTACGAAAAATACAAAAAGATATATCTTAAAACTGCTCCCGATATAATTACGCGCACGCCCTATTCTTTGCAGGTTTTAAACTATTTCAAAAAGCGCGGTATTCCGATTTTTTTAATGACAAACAAAGACCGGACATTGCTTGAGTTTGAATTGCCGATTTTGTTTGAGCCGGAATATTTTGACTGTATCGTCTGCGGCCATGAAGCCAAAAAAGACAAACCCTATGGTGATCATCTGCTTTATACTTTGGAGCATTGCCGATTTAAGGGTAAAATTTGTCCCAAAGATGTTTTGGTCATCGGCGACAGCCCTCAGGACAGCGCCTGTGCCATCGCTTGCGGTGCGACAGCTGTCCGAATCGGCTCGCTTTATGATAATGAAAATCACTGCGATAATGTTTTTTATTTTGATTCATTTGTGGATTTTTATCAAAGTCTGCTTTTATCTTAAACTTAAAATGTCTAACATATCTCCTATATAAGACTTTGGAGAAATAATATGCTTTTTAACGGATATGAATTCAATTTAAGCTTAGAAGAATTAACCGATATTGTCGAAAACAAAACCCGCGAAATTGAGCTTATCGGCCCTGAAGACGAAACTTATCAAGCCTTAAGTGAAGGCGATAAACAGGCCTTGGAACATTTAATCAAAGCCGCATCGATTATCAACAATGTAGCCTTAGAGCAGGATCACCCTCTCAATCGTTCATTTAAAACAGCGTTTGAAAAAAAAGAAAATAAAACGCCTTTAGAAGAAAAAGCTTATGCCTTGTTTTTGAGTTTTAACGGTGTTGCCGGCTTAAACGGTATTGACCCCGAGCCGATTGAAATTTTTAAGGGTGTCCACACCTCAAAGGGCAAGAATTTTTACCCCGCAAATATGAGTGTTGATGAATTTCATAACCTTTTGATTTCGATGCTCGAAAAAGGCAAAATCGATGAAGTTAAAAAAATTTTATCCAATCGAACAATGGTCAGATTACGCGGCGGTTATTTACAAGCAATTGATTACACTGATTATTTTGCCTATGAATTTTCAAAAATAGCCAACGAGCTCGAACTTGCCGCCTATTATACCACCGATCATGAGCTTAAAGATTATCTTTCATGGCAGGCTCAGGCATTTTTGCAAAACAATGAAGATATGGATATGTTAGCGGACAAACATTGGGCTTTGATGCAAAACAATCCGATTGAATTTACCGTTTCGCGCGAAAATTACGAAGACGAATTGACCGGCACCGTTTTTGAAAATGAAAAGCTCAAAAAATTGCTTGAACTCCACCAAATCGAAGTCAACCCTAAAGATACATTGGGTTGCCGTGTCGGTTTGAACAACAAAGCCGGAACGGAATTAATCTTAAAATCAAAAGACACCCTGCCTTATCTTGCCAAATTGATGCCTTTTGCCGATCGCTATGAGCAAAAAATCGAAAAAAATGCCAAACAAACGATGGTCGACGTTGATTTAATGGCTTTAAAAGGCGATTATGCAATGTGCCGCGGCGGTATCACAACAGCGCAGAATTTGCCCAACGACGATAAGCTTGCCGTCAAAACAGGCGGCGGCCGGCGCAACGTTTATCACAGGCAGGTCCGTTTTTCTCACGATTCGGAACGCGAGAAAAAATTGCTTAATCTTTTGGTTGACCCTCAGTTGCATCCGTATTTTAAGTCGCAAATGCGCCATTATTTTGTTATCGGGCATGAAAACGGGCATTCTCTCGGGCCCGACAGCTCATTTAAAAACGCACTCGGCATTTATGCCCACACAATTGAAGAGCATAAGGCCAATACCGTTTCGATTGCTTTTTTGGGCAAAATTGCCGAGACATTCGGCACATATACCCCAACAGAACTTAAAGAGATTTATACGACTTGGGTGATCAGTCTGTTTTTAAGATCAAAGCCGGTGATTTCAAAACCGCACCGCGTCGCGGATTTGATTGAGTTTAACTATCTCTTAAAACACAATGTCATCTCTTTTGACGGTGAAAATAAGCTTCATATCGATTTTGGAAAAATTCCAACCGTCATGTACCGATTGCTTGAAGAAACGATTGAAATTCAGCTTTCAAAATCAGCATCAAAAGCCAAAGAATTTATTGATAAATGGTCTGATTGGTCCGAAATTTCGGAATATATTGCAAATACACAAAAACAATTAGGGCTTAAACCATACATCAGGCTCATAACGAAATTTTAATAAATACGGCGTACGTTAAAACAAAAACAGTCAGGAGGAACCTTTTATGTTTGCAAAAATTTTACACGGACAGTTCGGATTGAAAGAAATGTTTTGGAAATACGGGATTTGGGGCCTGTTTATCCAAGCCTTTATCATGTACCTGCTTCGTATTTTTTTGATTCATAAATTGCAAGGCCTGACCCTCATCCAATATTACAAAACGGTCTTTACGTTTATCAATATGGATAACGCCATGCTGTTTTTGACAATCACATATTTAACTTTGCTCGCGTTTTTGACGTTTTACAGCATCATTTTGGTCATGGGCATTTGGCGCAGCTCAAACGAATATGACAAAAGTATTTGGCTCAGACATATCGCACGTATTTTTATTTTAATTGCCGTATTTTTGGCCTACAAAGTCGTTTTATAAACTTTAGCGATATAAAAAATTTATTGCACGGATTTGACGTGGGCACGCTGCGTTTCAATATCAAAATTAGCTTTAAGCCCGAGTTGCGGTGCAACGGCGGCGATAATTTTACCGGCTGTCGGTGCGGCGTTCCAACCTGAAGTAATAAATCCCCACGTTTCTTTTGAACCTTTCGGTTCATCAATGACGACAAGCAAGGCATATTTCGGATTTGATGCCGGAAATGCCGATAAAAATGAATTGGTCACGCGTTTTTTGGCATATCCGCCATTAACAGCCTTTTCGGCCGTACCGGTTTTGCCGGCAACTTCATAACCCGGAACTTCGGCTTTTTTACCCGAACCGTACAACACAACATCACGAAGCAGCGGACGCATC